>JAJYAS010000069.1 GCA_021779415.1 Bacillota bacterium | reverse complement strand
GCTTTAGTCATTGGTCCCAAAGGGGAACTGGTTAATCAATCTCAGTTGGCGGAAGAAGGAATACTAGCAGCCTCCCTTTCTGCTGATCGAATAAATCTTATACGTAGTCCCGACCGTGTTTCCATGAAAGATAGCTTCTTTTTAGCGGATCGACGCAAGGAACTTTATCATGAACTCATTGAATTAGATATTAAGGGCCGTTGAAGGTATTACATTCTTGCCCTTGAGCGAAATAAAAAACCTTTCCAAACATTTAAGCTTGGAAAGGTTTTTTTGTCGTAAAAGATTAATTTACCAATTGCTACGGGATCTGGGTTGATAGCAATCGCGGCAATACACTGGTTTGTCGCCAGAAGGTTGGAAAGGCACTGTGGTTTCTTTTCCACAAGTAGCGCAAATAGCTGGGAACATTTCACGTGGTTGACGAGAATATCCGCCACCACCGCCGTTATTTCTGGTTTGTGCTTTTCTGGCTGCACGACATTCAGGGCAACGTCCAGGTTCATTAGTAAACCCTTTCTCTGCATAGAACTCTTGTTCAGACGCTGTAAACTCAAAATCACGACCGCAGTCTTTACAACTTAAAATTTTGTCGTTAAACATTAAAAAACCTCCGTCATTTTATTACCCGCGACATGGGAAGTTCAAAGAAATCTTCCCACAGCCTTAGGCAATCGAGAAGGTTTGTAAAATCCACAAGTACTTCGAGCACCTTAATTATAACGAACTAAGTATTATTAGTCAATCATTAAACCCATAATTTAGAATTGTTTTTACCAATTTACACCACATGTAGTGTAGTGAAAGAACAAGTTATGCAAATTCTCTTGGTAAAAAGCTAGTCTTACATAAATAAAGTTATTCTTTAGTGCATAACAATATACCTATAAACATTTCTCAGTTTTAAGCGAGATGGGGGATGACCAAATTGGAACACCACGAAATTGATTCGGTACCAGGGCGCATTTTGGGAATGCAAAGACTTGAGGCCTTATTCAACCAAATCGGCTATTTAATCTGTCAGTCTACTGGCACAAGGATATATGACTTTGATAAGATTGTTGCGTTCTATATTCCGCTTAATTCATCAACTGATCAGATAATGATTGTTCATAGTGATCACGCAACAGATTTTTTGAAGACATGTCTCTTGAACTTGTCATGGTAAGAAAGCGGAAGTAAGATTATAATCTTGATGTGATATGAACTTAAAGAAAAGGTAAGGTAAGGTAAGGTAGTGTTGCTGCCTTACCTTACCTTACCTTTTAATGTTGTTATATAGTCAAATTAGTTGGTCATACTTGGAAGTGCGAAAAGGAAAAATTTTATGGTAGCCCATTATAGGCCCAGCATGATAGGACTTGCGACCAGGACTATTTCCCTTCCGATTGTGACTATTGCATTATACACTTTCGCGAGTTGTGGACTTACAATGTATCCAAGAAGTAGACTGGGTGACAAGAAAATAAAGGAGGGTTTCGAAAATGGAAGCAAAATTGATGGGACTCCTTAAGGACGAAGCGGGACAAGGTATGACCGAGTATGGACTAATTATTGCTCTTATCGCGGTTGCGGCGATTCTGACTTTAACATCGCTGGGCACCAGTATAACAAATATGTTTACAAAAGCCGCTGGTGCTATTCAATAAAGTCTTTTAGCTCCTAGTTTGGTACGCGGGCTATTATGAATAAGGGGGGGATTAATATGAAATCAAAGTTTATGGAACTTCTTAAAGCTGAAGCTGGGCAAGGAATGACCGAGTACGGACTAATTATTGCTCTTATCGCGGTTGCGGCGGTTCTGGCTTTAACAACGCTTGGTGGTAGTATAACTGCTATGTTTACAAAAGCCGCTGGTGCTATCAAATAAACATATGTTGACTGTGTCCAAGATATTATTAATGTTCGATATTAGAAAACAACACTGAAACCCTACTGCCCGCAGTAGGGTTCTTTACTCAAAAAGGGGGAGCCGTAATGGGAGTGAATGAGGTTGCGTTGGGAATAACTCTAGGAGTTGCTGCTTTCACAGATTGGCATGAACACAAGATCTATAACAAATTACTTTTCCCCGCTTTTCTTATTGCACTTCTGCTTCATATAGTTCAAGGGGGTATTTCTGGATTAGCAAACAGTTTACTGGGAGCTGCAGTTGGTTTTGCTTTGCTTCTTCTACCGTATCTCATGGGTGGTATGGGTGCAGGGGATGTGAAGCTTCTCACGGTGATTGGAGCTTTTGGCGGTATTCCGTTTGTCCTCACTAGTTGTCTATATGGAGCCGTCGTAGGCGGTCTCATCTCGGTCTTTCTGCTTGCTCGCCGCAAAGCCCTGGGAAATACTTTTAAGCATTTTCTGCTCTTTCTCCCAATTTTTCAAAAACCTCAGCATTTAAGCGAAGCCATGAACAACGCGAACGCGCGACAAGAAAAGTTCCCATACGGCATTGCAATTGCTTTAGGTACCCTTCTTGCTCTGTTTTTACCCCTAGGAGGGGGATGGTCATGATTCAAAGGTTCCGGAAAAGTGAACATGGCCAAGCTTTAGTTGAGATGGCGCTAGTCTTGCCGCTATTTTTTCTATTATTGTTTGGCGTAATCGAGATGGGACGTGTTGGCTACGCCTATATTACAGTCAGCAATGCGGCTCGGGAGGGCGGACGTGTTGCAACCATTGGAGGAACAGATCTTGATATTAATAGTTCCATAAAGAATGCTGCAAGTTCTCTCGATCTCGCGAGTTTAACGATTACTATCACACCAACTCAAGACCAACGGCAATCAGGCCAAGGAGTAACAGTTACTGTTTCTTATCCAGTCCAATTAATTATCCCACTTATTAGTAATATCCTACCCAATCCAGTGGTTGTGAGTTCTAACATAATCATGCGCCTTGAATAAATATGAAATATTTTTAGTGTCCATTTCTGTTAGACGGAGGGATGGTCATGGTTCCGATAAAATCTTTATTTATACAACATTGGGGATATCCCTTACTTCGGATCAGAAGACTTTTGTACCAAAGGATAGGTTATGCTAATCAAAAGTCTCCTTCAAATCCTAATCGGCAGGAACAGGGAAGTGTTGTCGTACTGGTTGCCCTTGCCTTAACCGCCTTGCTCGGTTTCTGCGCAATTGTAACGGATGTTGGCTTGATGTATGCTCAGAAGGCCCATCTTCAAAATTCAGTGGACTCAGCTGCGCTTGCTGGTGTACAGGAGCTTCCGGACAATCCCACCCTTGCAGCACAAACCGCCAGTGATTATGCCAGCAGAAATGGAGTGCCTTCTATAACTGTGGAATTTGAGGCAAATAACGCTAAAATTATTGTCAATGCCACACAACAAGTTCCTGCTTATTTTGCCCGAATCTGGGGAATTACCGAAGAACAGATTTCAGCATCTGCCAAGGCCATGGTGGTGCCACCAACAGAACTTTCGGGAGTTGTTCCTCTTAGCATCCAAGAACAAAATTTTGTTTATGGGCAAAAGTATATCTTGAAATCTGGGGGTGGATCTGGAACTTCCAGCTGGTATCTTGATGATAATCAGAATAATAGTGTGGAAAAATATGATAACACATCTGGGACTCCCGGATGGTATGGAGCATTAGAACTCAGTGGCACTGGGGCCGACACATATGAGACGGATTTAGCTAATGGATATCAGGGCACGTTGCGCGTAGGACAGATCTTGAGTGTCAAGCATGGAAATATGAGTGGGCCAACAGCTGATGGGATTAACACTCGCCTGAGTCGAGATACAAGCGTTCCGCATAACACATTTGACAACTTCAATCGTAACGCTCCAGAAATTATGTATATTCCTATTGTCCAGACTATTCCAGGAAGCGGGGGCTCAATTCAAGAAGTTCAAATTGTTGGGTTTGCTGCTTTCTTTCTCGAAGGGGTTGCCGGAAACGGGAATAATTCGGTCGTTACAGGGTGGTTTATAAAAACACTTGTATCTAATGTGCATTCTTCGGCTAGTCTAACGGACTTGTTAAATACAGAAACTGCCACTGAAAATGGTGGAGCTAGTACAGATTACCGTTTGTACACTTCAAAACTTGTGCAGAATTAATTCGCGATATGCCAGAAATTGAGGTGCAAAAGCAGAGTAGGACAATTGCTAAAAGATAGTGTAATGAGAGGTGACTAAAATGCAGCGTAAAGGTTTTTTTCTTCTGGCACTTATTTGTGGGTTAATAGCTGCGGGATCAATGTATTTCTATCTTCATGGTGCGACCAGAAATCAATCTGTTTCGCTCAAACCGTTGGTGGTTGTTAAGACGAACATACAGGCCCGTTCTGTCATAGAGGCTAATCAGTTGGTGGTCAAGGATGTTCCCGTACAAGGATACCCTCAAGGTGGTTTTTCCTCTATTCAAAACGTTGTGGGATCTGTTGCGTTATTGAATCTCTCAGCAGGAGATTTAGTCGTTAGTGCAATGTTACAACGACCGAGTGGCAAAACTTCAGATGCAAGTAACCCTGCAGGCAGCCCCACTGCCTTAACCGTCCCAGACGGAAAAAGAGCACTCGCCATTCCGATCGGATTGGTGAGCGGGGTAGGGTATGCTGTTAAACCAGGAGATCATGTTGACATCCTAGTGACAATGGATATTAAAGACTCCTCGCCCAATCCGCAGGTCGTGACAGCAACCACCTTAGCTGCCCAAGATGTTTTAGTATTAAGCGTTGGAGATAGTATACCTGGGGATAAAGCTAAGGTTGATACCAAATCTTACACGTTGGCTCTGAGTGTACCGCAAGCTATGGCAGTTACCTACGGCAGTGAAAAAGGAAGTCTCCGTTTGTTATTGCGTAACCCCGCGAATTCGGATATTCGTCAAGATACCCCGGTGACCGGGAATGTGTTTTTGGATCCCAACTATATTAACCGTTTTAAGTAATAAGGAGGGCTTACCATGAAGCGCATTAGAGTATTGATTGTTGATGATATCAGCGATACTCGCGACAGCATCCGTCGACTTCTCCAATTTGAAGAAGACATTGAGGTGCTTGGTGAGGCAGGATCTGGATCAGAAGCCATACTGATGGCTGAAGAGAAACGGCCAGACATTATTTTGATGGATATTAATATGCCAGAAATGGACGGAATACGGACTACTGAGCTCATTGCCCAACGCTCTCCGGCAAGTTCTGTGATAATCATGTCTGTACAGGGGGAGCAGGCCTATTTGCGGCGAGCTATGATGGCCGGTGCCCGTGAATATATAGTAAAGCCCTTTACTGGAGATGAATTGGCCAGTGTTATAGCCAAGGTCTATGAAATGGATCAGCGAAAGAGAGACAGTATGGGAGAACAGCCCAAGGCATCTATCGACGCTGAAATGCGAAACGGGCAAATAATTTCCTTCTTCAGCACTAAAGGGGGCGTCGGAAAAACGACGTTAGCTACCAATCTGGCAGTTCAATTGGCTAGTTCTGGTAAGTGGCGCGTTCTATTGGTGGATCTTAACCTTCAATTTGGAGATGTCGCTGTTTTTCTAAACCTTGTTCCCAAACGATCGATTGCTGATTTAACCCAAACAGGATCGATCAAGTTTTCAGAGATTCAGTCTTGCCTTTTAACGCACTCTTCTGGACTTCAAGTTTTGGCAGCTCCAACTCGCCCCGAGTATGCAGAACTTGTTACAGCTGAACAGGTGGAGCAAATCCTTTCCGAAGTTAAAGATCAGTTTGATTTTATAATTTGTGATAATGTCAGTCGATTTGAAGATATAAGTCTGTTGAGTTTCGATGCGGCCACTCAAATTTGGTTAGTGGTGGCCATGGATGTACCGACGCTTAAAAATGCTAAACTTAGTCTTGAGGTTATTGATGGTCTTCATCACACTCCAAAAGTACACGTTGTTTTAAATAGAGCGAGTAAAGAAATGGGAATGACTCCCCATGATGTAGAAAAAAGTCTAAATCATAAAATTAGTTATGAGGTCCCCAGCGATGGGCGAGCTCTTGTGGCTGCCCTTAATCGTGGGGTACCCTTTGTGACGTCATCTCCACAAAGCAAGGCTTCTGAGGCAATTCGAAAGATGGCGGAAGAACTTACATTATCAGAAGCAATAGGGGGGATTCAAATCTCTCTGGAGAAAGAACGTGAAAGTGGGGGTACCTTACAAGGGTTGCGTAGAGTGTTTGGATTTTAAGGGAGGAATGAGCAATGTCTTTGCTTAAACGCTTAGAAAAAGAGAAGATTCATCAGCAGGAGGAGCCCACAAATGAATCCCGAACGGTTCGCTCTATTCCCCAAAATGATCCATGGCGTGAATTCAAAGGCTCTGTGCATCATGAAGTTATCCAAGCTTTAGATAAGGTCAACACCCAAAATCTGACGTCCGTGTTCCTGCGCCCCATTGTTGAGCAAACGCTCGACGAACGAGCTGATATTCTGGGGTTAATTCCTCCGCGAACGGAACGAGAACGTCTGATCCAAGAGGTTGTGGATGAAATTCTGGGGTTCGGTCCCATTGAACAACTACTTCAAGATCCTAGTGTCAATGAAATTATGGTTAATGGACCGCATCAGGTCTATGTGGAACGAAAAGGTAAACTTGAATTGGTCGGGGTAACGTTTTACGATGATGCCCATGTCTTGCATATTATTGAAAAAATTGTGGCTCCTCTAGGGCGGCGGATTGATGAGAGTCAGCCTATGGTCGACGCCCGTTTGCCTGATGGTTCTAGGGTCAATGCAATTGTGCCTCCTCTAGCCTTAAATGGACCGATTCTTACCATCCGTAAGTTTGCTAAAATTCCTTTTACAATGGACAATCTTGTAAGTTTTGGAACACTGACGACGGAGATGGCGGAATTCATCGATGCCTGTGTCAAAGCTCGCTTAAATGTTATTGTTTCCGGGGGAACAGGCTCAGGGAAAACAACAACACTGGGGGTAATTTCCGCCTTTATTCCAGAGGATGAACGTATTATTACGATTGAAGATGCAGCGGAACTTCAGCTCCGCCAAGCCCATGTTGTCACACTGGAAACTCGCCCAGCGAATATTGAAGGCAAAGGCGCTGTTATGATCAGGGATTTAGTTCGTAACGCATTAAGGATGAGACCAGAACGCATCATTGTGGGCGAAGTTCGAAGTGGGGAAGCTCTAGACATGCTACAGGCCATGAATACAGGTCATGACGGCTCCTTAACGACTGGCCATGCCAATACCCCGCGCGACATGCTCTCTCGTTTAGAAACCATGGTTCTGATGGCCGGGATGGATCTACCCGTTCGAGCGATTCGTGAGCAAATTTCCAGTGCACTGGACGTTATTGTTCAGCAGAGTCGCTTGCGGGATGGAAGCCGAAAAATAACTCATATCACAGAAGTCCTTGGGATGGAGGGTGAAGTGATTGTGCTTCAGGATATTTTCCGTTTCGAGCAGACAGGGATTGATAAACAAGGCAAAGTCCAGGGGCATTACAGAGCAACGGGAATTCGTCCGCATTTTATAGATAAACTCATTTCTGCAGGTCAGATCCTCCCTGATAATTTATTTTCAAATTAATATTGTCTTGAAAAATTTCCGCCATGAGGAGGATCGGTATGGTCAATGGGATAGCCCAAATCGTCATACTCATCACGGTGATCGCTACATTTTTAGCGGTCTACTCGGGAATTCTTGCCCTTACTCGGCGTGATGAAACCCTCGAAGCAAAACTTCGACGCTTTACAGCGTTGCGGGTCCCTTCTAAACCTGAGACAGGTAAAAGAAACTTAAAAAATATGCTCACGCTCTTAGGGAGCTTTGCACCACGGCGTTGGAGCGAGGGGTTAGACCTCCAACTGATTCGAGGGGATATTCCACTTAAAGGTGGGGAATTTTTGGTCCTCCAAGGCTTCTTAACGTTTCTCTTTTTCCTCATTGGCTTTATGATGACACAGAAACTTTACGCTGGGTTTCTATTTTCCATAGGCGGGGGGATACTTCCAAGATTTTGGCTGAATTCCGCCCAGAAAAAAAAGCGTCGCAAATTTAACAATCAACTTGCCGATGCTTTGCTTGTTTTGTCCAATTCCCTGCGAGCAGGTTTTAGTCTCTTACAAGCTATGGAAATGGTCAGTCAGGAAATGCCCAATCCTATTTCTGGAGAATTCCATTTTACGTTGCGAGAGATGACGTACGGGACGTCTACGGAAACCGCGCTGATCCATTTATCGGAACGCGTCGGGAGTGATGTCTTAGATCTTCTCGTGACCGCGATGCTGATCCAGCGCCAGGCTGGAGGGAACTTAGCAGAGGTACTCCAAAATATTCACGCGACAATTCAGGATCGCCTTCGCATCCAGCAAGAAATTAAGACGCTCACTGCCCAAGGACGTATGTCTGGTTATATTATCGCCGCTCTTCCGTTTGGTATTGCTGCTGTTCTGAGTGTGCTCAATCCGAGCTACCTCTCGGTGCTGTTTACCAATCCAATTGGCTGGGCCATGCTTGCTGGAGGCCTAATTTCCCAATTCATTGGGTTCCTAATCATTCGAAAGATTATTACGATCGAAGTATAATAAGGGGGGGGAGCAGTTATGGCCTTTTTAATAAGCCTCCTTAGCGTATTTGGCGCCGTGTGTTTTACGATGGTTGCAATTCTCATAGGTAGGCAGGAAAGTAAAACCCGCGAACGAATTTCACGGGCATTAGGTCAGGGAGATATGACGGTAGACGAAGATTCTGGGACTCTAAGTCAGCGGGTGCTTCGTCCCTTGCTCCATCAAGTTGCTCACCAACTCACACGCTGGGCACCCAAAGGAAAACAAAAACAAACAACCGCGAAACTTAGCGCTGCAGGATTGTCAGGGCAATGGGAAGAAACTGAATGGAAAGGGTTGCAATATGCGCTGAGCCTACTACTTGCGCTAATGCTGTATGCACTGTTCTCTTTGATGCGGGCTGAGATGTTAACTAGATTAGAGATGGGGGTTATCGGCTTCCTGGTGGGGTATATCTTTCCTAATTCCTGGCTGAAAGCAAAAGCCAAACAACGACAGAAGGAAATTATCAAGACGTTACCTGATATTCTCGATTTACTGACTGTTAGTGTGGAAGCTGGCCTGGGGTTTGATGCGGCTTTACTCAAAGTGGTGGAGAAACAAAAGGGAGTTCTAGCTGAAGAATTTCTTCGGGTATTACAGGAAATTAAAATGGGGCGTCCGAGACGGGAGACTCTTCGAGATTTAGCGAGTCGTAATAAACTAGCCGAGGACCTCGGTAGTGTTGTTGCCTCTCTTGTACAAGCGGATCAACTGGGGATATCAATTGGGGGAGTTTTACGCAATCAAGCCAAGCAAATTAGGCAGAAACAACGGCAACGCGCGGAAGAAAAGGCCCAAAAGGCCCCTGTGAAAATGATGATTCCTTTAGTTTTCTTTGTCTTTCCTAGCATCTTTATCATTGTTATCGGACCGGCTATCCTTCAAATAATAGCAATGTTTAAACAAAAGTGATGAAGTAAAGTATGCAAGAGAGGGAAACATCATTATGGTGGCACGAAGTGAAGATATCCCAGAGCGGGAGAGGACGAGACAAAGATGAAATCTGGAAGATTGCGTAACCAACGGACAGGACAAATTGTAGGAAAATGGGTATGGAAAGCGGATTCGTTTTGGACACGTTTCCGTGGGTTATTGGGACGACCCAATTTAGAACCGGGTGAAGGGCTCTGGCTATTACCCTGTCAGCAAGTTCATATGTTAGGTATGAAATTTTCACTCTCGGTATGGTTTATAGATCAATCGGGACAAGTATGTGAACTGATCGATGAACTAAGACCTTGGGAGATTTCCCCTCGTATTAGAAAGGCTGTAAGTATCCTTGAGTTTCCTAAGGGATGGGGAAAAACGACAGATACACAGCTAGGGGACGAATTGGTTTGGGAAGAACATTTATAAGGCTTTATAAAACTCAGAAAAGACCTTGGAGATGGCTAGGTGGTCCTTAACCCCTCCAAGCTCGCGCACAGAATGCATAGCTAAGATAGGGTTTCCGATGTCCACGGAACGAATATCAAGATGCGTGCTGGAGATCGGGCCGATGGTCGATCCTCCTAATTGATC
>JAJYAS010000068.1 GCA_021779415.1 Bacillota bacterium | reverse complement strand
CAATTTCCGTAAGAAAGCTTAGGTATTTACGCATCGACACCCGTGAAACTCCGACGCGGCTAGCCATTTCTTCCGTGGAAAACGAGCGTTCCTTCATTTCCTGTATGTTTTCCCAGACAGTCTTCAGAGTGTTTCGGGTCAGCCCTTTCGGCAACTCACTAGGCGCAGCAACCGGATTCGGATGAAGAAGTCGTACATCTAATTCTGCCTGGCTCAGCTTTTCTTGCCCCTTCGTCATCGTTACCCAGTCTCGGTAAGTGGATAAAGCGGTATTGAAACGTTCAAATTCAAACGGTTTGATTAAATAATCAACCGCTCCATAGCGCAGAGCTTTTTTAATACTTTGACTATCGCAGGCGGCAGATACGACAATAACATCGACCCCTTGACCCAACTTCCGGATCTGAGCTAACAAATCAAAGCCGTTCAAACCGGGCATGAAGATATCAAGTAAGATCAAGTTGATATCTTCATGATCTAAAATCTGTAAGGCGTCAGCAACCGAAGGGGCGACTGCGATCAACTCAAAGCCCCCGACTTGCTCAAGATAACGCCGATTAAATTCAGCGACCATAGGGTCATCTTCTACGATTAAGACCTTAATCATTCCATCTCATCCTTGCTCTTATAGGGTAAAGACACCTTGAACTGAGTTCCTTGACCTTCCTCTGAGACAATCTCGATGCTTCCATTAAGTTTCTCGAGACTCCGTTTCACTAAGTACAGTCCTAAGCCCCTGTTAGGTCCCTTGGTAGAATAGCCTTTGGTAAAGATTTGGCGTTTCAGTTCATTGTTAATACCTAGTCCAGTGTCTCTCACTTCCAGACATAAAACATCATCTTCATAGGATAAGTTTACGTCAATTCGTTTAAGAGGGCAATCAATGACCGCTTCCAGAGCATTATCGACTAAATTTCCAAACACGGTAATTATTTCGTGAGTCACTTCTGGGTCTGCTGGTTCCGGTAAAAAGCATTCTTCCAACAGTACTAACTCTGCTCCAACCTCTCGGGCATAACTCATTTTCCCCAAAATAAAGCCGGCCAATACTGGATCCTTAATATGTCTTGCGATAAAACCGACTTCATTTTGATGTTGGTGAGCGATCCGACTGATGTACGTCGAAAGTTGGTCATAATACTCCATATGGACCATACCGAGAATAACATGCAATTTATTCATAAACTCATGGGCCTGAGCGCGCAAGGCCTCAGCGTAGAGGAGCACACCAGTTAATTCTTCAGCCATTTGTTTTATTTCGGTTTTATCTCGGAACGTAGCTATCGCACCGACATTTTTGCCGCTGACACAGAGCGGAATGACATTGGTTACCAGCGTTATTCCATACAGATCGAGTTCCTGATCTAATTCCGCACTTCCCGTTTCCAGCACAAGCTGCATGCGTGTGTTGGGTACAAAGTCCGATACTTTTTTTCCAACTGGGTCAGCCATAATCCCTGCTTGCTTAAATAACCGCAGGGCAGCAGCATTGGCGAGTGTAATACAGGAATCGTTGTCAATAGCCAAGATGCCTTCCCTGACGGACTCTAACATGGCACTGCGTTCTTCGAGCATTTTGGCGATTTCCTTCGGTTCTAAACCAAACATTATGTTTTTAATTTTTCGGGCTAAAAATAAAGCACCAATTACTCCAACTAGTAATCCGAAGCCAACACTCATATAAATAATTAACCGACTTTGGGCGACAGCTTGATTTACATCATTAAGCAAGATTCCAACGGCAACGGCCCCGACCTGTTGGCCCGCGGGAGTAACGATAGGGGTAAAGGCACGTAAGGACATGCCCAGTGTGCCTTTGGCATTGGAAACGTATTCGTGACCCTTTAGAGCCTCCCCTTCGTCCCCCCCCACAAAGGGTTGTCCGACTTTGCTGATATCCGGGTGAGACTTTCTTATTCCCTTCATATCCATCACAACAACAAACTCGACGTCGGTGATCTGTCGTATTTCATTGGCAAAGGGTTGTATTTCTGTATCCGCTCGTTGCCCACTCAGACCTTCAATCACAAGAGGAGAATGGGCAACCATTCGGGCAATGTTCGTCGCTTTATCTGCTAGGTTTTTCTGCGTGGTATCGGCAACTTTCTGACTAATGAGGATGTCGGTTACCGCCAAAGATAGAGCCACAACACCGCAAACAAGCAACGTCATGATGGTCTGCAAACTAAAAAAAGGTTTCTTCCTTCGCACGGGTCTCCCCCCTTCCCTTACGTTTTCCCTGTCATGAGGAGTTCGCGACCACACGCTCCGACGCCTTTGCGGTCGCTAGTTCGGCACGACAAACGCGTGGCCAAGGACGTGTCTCGCGGACCCTTCTCTGTATATTATTAGCTATGCAGCATAGACTATGCCCATTAAGATTATGTATAAAAATTTCATCATAAAAAGATGGGGGATTGACTTTGCTGTTAACCACCGCTCTGCTCGTGGTTGCTCTCTCTGCTTTGGGGGCACTCATTGCTGGAATAGTAATACTTTGTGTCGGCTTTTTCATAGGGAAACGATCATTTCGGACGGTCGTCCAACGGCTTTTTGGCTTAGTAATAGGAAGGCTACTTCAAGACAAGTACGATGAAAATCTTATGGAGCTTTGGAGTGCAGTGCGACGCACGTCGGTACAAACGATTCTGGAAATCGGTTTGCGAGCCGAAGAAGGAAAGCTTATTCAAAAACCACTAGGGTCAGCAAAACCGCTGCCCCATTACGATACGTTAATGTTTGTCGCTGCCCAAATGGCGCGCCTTCCCAAGGAGGCCAATGTTGCGATTGATATGAAGGTAACCCTAGGGGCCAAAGCAGAAAAGCCCCTTCAAATTGACATTCCGTTAATGATCTCCGGTATGGGTTTTGGAGTGGGCCTCAGCGAAGAGGCCAAGCGCGCGTTAGCAAGGGCGGCCAAACAACTTGGGACCGCCACGAATTCCGGCGAAGGACCTTTTTTGCAAGCGGAACGGGAGGAGGCCGGAAAGTTTATCTGGCAAGTCAGCCGAAGTACCTGGGGACACAATCCGCAAGGCATAGCCGCTGCAGATATGCTCGAAGTTCAGATGGGTCAGGGAGCGAGGATGGGACCCTATACCTTAGAACCTAATGCAGTGAAGGGAAAGGCTCAAAAATTAATGGGCATATCGCCCGTAGAATCGGTTGTGACTGCAGCCGTCATTCCAGGAATTAGTACCCCTTGGGATTGGCCAAAGTATGTTTCTGATTTGCGTACGGAAGCGGCAGGGAAACCGATCGCCATTAAGATTATGGCGACAGGGGGCTTAGAAAGGGACTTAGCCGTCTGTTTGGAAGCCGATTTTGATGTCATAGTCCTCGATGGAGCCCAAGGTGGGGCAGCTGGTGCATCCCCGCTGATCTGCGATGATTTAGGGATTCCAAGTTTACTCGCCTTGGTCCGCGCAGAACGTTTCTTGCGCGAGCAGGGTGCTCGTAAGGAAGTAAGCTTGGTTGTCGCGGGGGGATATGCCACGCCTGGTGAATGTTTAAAGGCCATAGCGCTGGGGGCGGATGCCATCTATCTCGGCACGGTCCCACTGTTTGCGTTGGTGCATCGCCAAATCCAAAAGGTTCTCCCTTGGGAACCGTTAACCCAATTGGTTTGGTACGATTCTCCCTATAAGCAACGGTTAGATATTGCTTTGGCGAGTAAAAGTGTGGTCAATGTCTTTAAATCAATGGTCATGGAGATGGAAGAGGGAGTACGAGCCCTTGGAAAAACAGCGTTAACTGAGGTTGGTCCCAACGATCTTGTGGCTTTGGACGAATGGACGGCAAAGGTAACGGGCGTAAAACGTGCTTATCCTTGGCAGGAGTAACCGTGAACTCGTTCAACTAGAGATCAAAGTTTAAACTTTCGGGTTGAGCTTTGAAGTTCTAGGGCGGCGGATTGGAGCTCTTCCGTCGAGGCATTGATTTCTTGCATCGAGCCTAATTGTTGTATGCTAAGGGAAGCTACTTCCTCAGCTTGGGCGGTTGTTTCTTGGGTAATGCCTGCTACATGTTCGATTTCTGTGAAAATTTTATGTGAGCTATCCGCAATATTATGTCCATAAAGTGAGACGTCTTGGATTTGCCGGTTGACGACTTGGGTACTTTCCATAATGTGGTCAAACGCTCTCTGGGCCTCTTCAATGACGTGTAAACCGCTGCGTACCACGTCTTTTTCCGCAGTCATGCTGGTAATAGCGCGTTCTACATTCATCTTAATATCTTGAATTATTTGTTCAATTTGAGCACTGGATAGTGTTGATTGCTCGGCTAGTTTTCGGACTTCTTCAGCCACTACACTGAATCCCCGTCCATTTTCACCAGCACGTGCGGCCTCGATGGCGGCATTGAGGGCCAGTAAGTTAGTTTGGTCCGAGATCGTTTTGATCGTCTCCACAATTGTTCCGATGAAAGCAGATTTCTCCCCGAGTTCGGAAATAATCAAGCCCGTTTCAGACACTGTTTGATGAATATGGCCCATTTGGGTACCCGTTTTGGCGATGGCTTGGCCCCCTTCGTTAGCGAAGGTCAGTGCCTGTGAAGAAGCCTCGTCAGCAAGGGATACGCTTTGATCAATTTGCTGAATGCCGGAAGACATATCTTTGACAGCTAGGAGGATGGTTTGTACACTAAAGGCCTGGTTTTGCGATCCTTGAGCGACTTGGTTAATGGAAAGGGACACTTGTTGTGTGGCATAGGCCGTTACTTCTGCTTGCTCCGTCAAAACTCGGGATGATTCACAGAAAATGTCCGCTCCGTGCGAAATATTGCCCACTAATAAGCGGAAACTCTCCAGCATCACATTCAGTGATTGGCAGAGTTGCCCAATCTCATCGGTTTGAGTTAGACAGTGTAGTTCGGGTGTTAGGTCACCTTTGGCCAAGGTATCTGCGAAGCTAACCGCACGGCGAAGGGGTGTTGAGGTTAGGAAAGCAATATAAAGGCCGTAGAGAAAAATCAAAACACTGGCAACGGTGGTGAGAATCATTAAGGTTCCGATTTGGGTTTGAATATTTCTACCCATTAAAACTAAGAAATAAGCAACACTGCCTGTAAACAAATTAATGAAAGCACTAATCGCAAAAGCAAGAATAAGTTTGGTAGACAAAGTTAAGTTAAACCACCAGCGAACGATTCGAGAGTGACGAACAAAGAATTGACTGGATTCTTCAAGAAATACTGCCATTAAATTTCCCCCTACCAAATTTTTTTACTAAGAGATATATTGAAAATGATGGAATGATGGACTAATCATCGCTTGATTAGTCCATCATGTTAGTCACTATAATTCAAGTACATTATTCGTGGCCTATCGACAAAATCCTTCTTGAAATAGTAGTTATTACATATAAAATTCATAGGGTTGAGACTAGACTGTGGCCCTGGGTAATCATTTTGACAATATTTATCCTGCCGAGTATAATGTATTATAAAGAAATTTAGTGAAAACCCGAAGAACGTGAGGAATAGCGTGGGTTAACCGTTCAGAGAGAAAGGCCAACTGCTGGGAGGTCTTTTCGGAAAGACGCTAAGGTCGCACAGGAGGGGCAGAGGGGAATGAAGTACTCTCTGACGGAACAACCCGTTAGCGAATGACAAGTGCTGGGAAACGCAATAGTTCTCAGAATAAAGGTGGTACCACGGAAGCTTTTCGTCCTTTCCCAGGATGAAAGGCTTTTTTTATACTATCAGAAAGTATAAACTTACGTTATATACTTTCCAAGCATAAGTGCAACTAAGGCGACCGCCTTCGCAAAGGCTGCAAGAAGGCTAATTCGTGCGAAGACAGTGTCTTCGGGCGCTAGCCAAGTTTTCTTTAACGGTTTGAGTAGGAAGTGTCCCTAACTTGCACCAACTTACAGATGAAGCATGCTGAGGACTGAAGGAAGCAAGAGAACCGTCCCTCTGCTTCCAAGTTGAGATAAAAGGAGTTTGAAAAAATGGTAGAAAAAGTTGAGATGGCAAAAACGTATGATCCTGCCCTAGTGGAAGGGAAATGGTATCAGTATTGGGAGGAAAATGGGTTTTTCCATGATGAAGTCAATAAGGAAAAACCAGCGTTTAGTATTGTGATGCCCCCGCCGAATGTTACAGGTGCACTACACCTGGGGCACGCTATGGACGGCACGATTCAGGATATTTTGACCCGCTATAAGCGGATGCAGGGCTACAATACGCTCTGGTTGCCGGGGACAGACCATGCTGGAATTGCAACCCAAGCCAAAGTAGAAGGACAGTTAGCTAAGGAAGGAACGAATCGCAACGAACTGGGGCGCGAGAAGTTCTTGGAGCGGGTCTGGGAATGGAAAGGACAGTATGGTGGACGAATTACGCAACAGTTGCGGCGCCTGGGAGCTTCTTGTGACTGGGAACGTGAACGTTTCACCATGGATGAAGGATGTTCTAAGGCGGTTCGAGAGGCCTTTGTTGATCTTTATAATAAAGGGCTGATTTATCGGGGAAATTATATTATCAATTGGTGTCCTAAATGTCATACCACCATTTCAGATATTGAAGTAGAACATGTCGATCATGATGGAAATTTGTATCATCTGCGTTACCCGGTAAAAGACAGTGACGAGTCGCTGATTGTAGCCACCACTCGGCCTGAAACCATGCTTGGAGACACCGCCGTGGCGGTTCATCCGGACGATGAACGGTATACGCACTTAATCGGAAAAACTCTGATTCTCCCTCTTATGGAGCGGGAAATTCCCATTATTGCCGATGAGTATGTCGACCGAGAGTTTGGGACGGGCGCGGTAAAAATTACCCCAGCCCATGACCCGAATGACTTTGAAATCGGCCTGCGTCACCATTTGCCCCAGATCGTCGTCTTAGACAAAGAAGCTAAGATGAATGAAAATGCAGGGAAATATCAAGGGCAGGATCGTTTCGAGGCTCGGAAAGCGGTCGTGAACGATTTAAAATCGGCAGGGGTATTAGTCAAAATAGATCCCCATGCTCATGCTGTTGGGGAATGTTATCGTTGCTCCAGCGTGATTGAACCCATGGTCAGTAAACAATGGTTCGTGAAAATGGAGCCTCTCGCCAAGCCCGCTCTGGAGGTTGTGCGCGACGGACGTTTGGAATTTGTTCCGGACCGTTTTGATAAGATCTATCTGGGCTGGATGGAAAATATCCGGGATTGGTGTATTTCTCGCCAGTTGTGGTGGGGACATCGCATCCCAGTTTGGTACTGCGAGGCTTGCGGTAAGGAGATCTGTACTAAAGAGGATCCAGCAACGTGCCCAACGTGCGGATCTGACCACTTGAAGCAAGATCCTGACGTCTTGGATACGTGGTTTTCTTCCGGACTATGGCCTTTTTCAACCATGGGTTGGCCGGCAAAAACCCCTGAATTAGAACAGTTCTATCCGACCTCTGTGTTAGTCACTGGAAGGGATATCATTTTCTTCTGGGTTGCCCGCATGATTTTCATGGCTATGGAGTTCATGAAGGAAGTGCCTTTTTCCAAGGTCATGATTCACGGTTTGGTGCTGGATGCTCAAGGACGAAAGATGAGCAAATCTCTAGGTAACGGTGTTGACCCGATCGAGGTCATTGAACAGTATGGTGCAGATACCTTGCGCTTTATGCTCATTACGGGCAATACGCCGGGAAATGACCTCCGTTTCCATCCGGAACGCCTTGAGGCCACACGGAATTTCTCGAACAAGATTTGGAATGCGTCTCGTTTTGTACTCCTCAATTTAGAAGACTATGAAGAAGGGCCCCGTGGGGAACTCATGCTGGCTGATCGCTGGATTCTTAGCCGTTATGCTTCCACCGTGGAGAACGTTACCGGAGCGCTGGACACCTTTGATCTCGGAGAAGCCGGACGATTGCTCTACGAATTTATTTGGAATGAATTCTGTGATTGGTATATCGAACTTACGAAGCCACGCCTCTATAACAAGGAAGATGGGGGGGCTCGGCACACTGCCCAATCCGTATTGCTTGAAGTTCTCGAAGGAACCCTGCGACTCTTGCATCCCTATATGCCTTTCCTGACGGAGGAAATTTGGCAGAATCTCCCGATCCAGGGGGATAGCATCATGATGCAGGCGTGGCCTGAAGTACCTCTGTATCAAGACGCAGTGGCAGAGAAGAATATGACCCTCCTCATGGAAGCGATCAAGGCAATTCGCAATATTCGGGCCGAGATGAAGGTGGCACCTGGGCAGAAAGTAGAGATTTTGATGCTTGCTCCGGAGCCGACTCAACGCGCGGTGCTTGAGAATGGGAAAGCAGACATCCTGAAATTGGCTGGAGGGGCGAGTGTAGAAATTTTAGAAATGCTGGCTGAGAAGCCCTCTCAAGCCGCCAGTGCTGTTCTTGAAGGCGTGGAAATTTATCTCCCTTTAAAAGGACTGATGGATCTAGATAAAGAAGTGGCTCGTTTGGAAAAGGAAATGTCTGTCGCGAATCAGGACCAACAGATTCTGGAAGTGAAACTTAATAATCCTGGATTTACTGCGAAAGCCCCTGCGGCTGTTGTGGCTAAAGAACGGGAAAAACTAGAAGGAATTATCGCACGTAAGGCGGCCTTAGAAGAACGGTTGAAGGAGCTAAAAATGGGCTAGAGAGTTGTGAGTAACAAAGCGTAAATCGTGGATCGTAAAGCGTGAATCGTGAATTGCTCTTGAGGGGGAAAAGCGAGTATGTCCAATGAAAAACTGGAGCAGGACTATCAGGAGAGCCTACAATACCTCGTCAACCTAACAACCTTTGGTATGAATTTTGGTTTGGAGCGCATCCAGGAACTTCTTAAACGGTTAGGAAACCCGGAAAAAGCCTTGCGCGTGGTGCATGTGGGCGGTACGAACGGTAAGGGCTCGACAACCGTCATGATTGCTCGTATTTTGCGGGAAGCAGGGTATAGAGTGGGGGTATTTACTTCCCCTCACTTGCATGATTATCGGGAACGTATGACGATCAACGGTCAGATGATTCCGAAAGAACGAGTAATTGACGAAATCGCTCGCGTACGTCCGCATCTAGAGGATATGGTTGCCGAAGGATTTGAGCATCCGACCGAGTTTGAGGTGAATACTGCCCTAGCCTTTCATTATTTTAAAGAAGAAAATGTTGATTTTGCTCTCATCGAAGTGGGCTTGGGGGGAGCCATTGATTCAACGAATGTGGTTTCTCCTCTGATTTCCGTCATTACGAATGTCGCCATGGATCACATGGATTATTTGGGTTCCGATGTGGTATCGATTGCACGGGTAAAAGCGGGCATTATTAAACCCCATTCTTGCGTGGTAACGGCGTCAGATAACCCGGATGTGATCCAAGTATTGCGTGAACAAGCCAAGGCGATGGGCGTTCCTCTTTGGTTGGTAGGGGAAGATGTTCGTTGGGAAAGCAAGTGGAGCGGGGAGCTGGAACAGGAATTTGATCTGATTGGATTACATGGAACGTACTTGAAATTGCGCACCCACTTGATGGGATTTCACCAACTTCGCAATGCAGCCACTGCGGTTACGGTCTGTGAACTATTACAAAGCGAATACGGGGCAACCATCCCACGCGAGGCTATTTTTGCCGGATTGCGCGAGGTTGAGTGGCCTGGACGTTTAGAACTCCTGTCTCTGAAGCCCAAAATTCTCTTAGATGGGGCGCATAATGTCGATGGCGCGCAATCGTTAGTCCAAGCCATACCGCTTTACTCACGGGAGCGCCTGATACTTTGCTTAGGAATGCTGGCAGATAAGGAACGCGAAAAAGTGGTTAATATGCTTGTGCCCTTGGCCGATGAAATCATTATCACTCGTCCAAATTCCCCGCGCGCGGGAGATTGGAAAGCCCTGGGAAGTTTGGCAGAACAATATGGCCGGCCCGTCAATTGCATTGAAGATCCTAAGGAAGCGGTTATTTTTGCCCTCAGTCGTGTAGGGGAAAATGACATGCTTTGTGTCACGGGATCAATTTATATGCTAGCGGATGCACGTCAAGCCTTATTAGATAAATTAAAGCATTAAGCAATTTCACTGCAGAAAGTCAAAAAGCAATATTGCAGAGAGAGCACGTTAAGCGGAATTTGCGTAAGCGAACGCAGACGATAAAGCGTTAAGCACGCCAATGGTTCACATGCAGTCATACATAAGGG
>JAJYAS010000067.1 GCA_021779415.1 Bacillota bacterium | reverse complement strand
TGAAGGTTATTTGGATAGTGGCAAGGCACGAGCGGCAGTCATTATCCCACCGGATTTTGGTAAACGATTGCAGGGACAAGAACAAGCAACTGTACAGGTTTTGGTTGACGGATCCGACCCCACCGTAGCACGCGCGGTTATGTCGGCAGTTCAAATGCTTGGCCTCAATAAATCACTGCAACTTCAAAGTGAACGTCTTGTCGCCAAGGGTGCTACGCTTGTGACAAACACGCCTCTCGATATCGAGACTAGGGTCTGGTACAACCCGGATATGAAATCCAAGAACTTTAATATTCCAGCCCTAATCGGTTTAATACTGCAAAATGTGATCGCTATGTTGACATCGTTTTCCATTGTGCGAGAAAAGGAACGTGGCACCATGGAGCAATTGGTCGTGACCCCTATTCGATCTTTAGAGTTGCTGCTGGGTAAACTCCTCCCCTTCGTGTTTATCGGATTTGTTTCCCTGTCCCTGATTCTAGCTACAGGGATTTTCTGGTTTGGAGTGGTGCCGCTAGGAAGTCTCCCACTTCTGGTCTTGCTATCCACCATTTTCCTGATCACCATTCTAGCTATTGGTCTACTAATCTCTAGCATTGCTAAGACCCAACTACAGGCGATGCAAATGACGTTCATCTTGATCTTGCCATCAATTCTTTTGTCCGGTTTCATTTTTCCGCGGGAGACGATGCCCAAACTGTTACAAATCATGGGTGGCTTATTACCTTTGACCTATTTTTTGGATATTGTGCGGGGAATCTTTCTTAAAGGGGTGGGGATCAAATACCTTTGGCAGGATACTGTGACTTTATGTGCTTTTGCATTTGTTTTATTGGCGATTGCAGCTAAGACGTTCAAGAAGAATTTGGATTAGAAGAATGACCAGGATTTGATAATTCATGTAGGATCATAAGATGTTAGAGTTTCAAGGAAAAGGGCTAAACCTTTTTAAAAGAAGGTATTGGCCCTTTTATTGATGACCATACAAGGGAAAAATGGAATGATCTATTGGGGGCTTAGGGGAGATACAGCGGGTTAACACAATTTAGAAGGAATAAGTTGGTTCTGTGTCGAATCACATTTTATAATGAAGTAATGAGTAAAAGTTCTTAGATGCTATTTTGATTCTTTAATGATAAGGGGACTTTCGGTGAATGTAGAAGTTTTACTAACGAATAAAGAGCTTTGCGTTGGTTGTAATAAGTGCATTGCTAAATGCTTTGTAAAAGCCAACGTAGCATTTCAGTATAACGGCGAGAATAGGGTTAGAGTAGATCATCTAAAATGTATTCACTGTGGTGCGTGTATTGACGTGTGCGATCATGATGCTAGGGACTTTGCGGATGATACAGAGAAATTTTTCTCGGACTTAAAGCGAGGGATCAATATTTCTGTCATAGCTGCTCCGTCTATTCGATTCAACTTTCCCAATTTCAAAAGGTTATTTGGTTTGCTAAAGTCGTTAGGAGTAAAGCTGATTTATGATGTGTCCCTTGGTGGTGATATTACGACCTGGGCCTATTTGAAAGCCATTCAAGAGTTGAGATTAGACTCAATCATTTCTCAGCCATGTCCTGTGATTGTAAACTACATTCAGAAATATCGCCCAGAATTGATTGGAAAATTGGCGCCCATACATAGTCCAATGATGTGCACAGCCATTTACTTGAAACGGTATAAAGTGGTTAATGATCGAATTGCGTTCTTGTCTCCTTGTATCGGTAAAATTGATGAGATCAACGAAAAGTTTACGGATGGACTCGTCAATTATAATGTTACTTATAAACAACTTGAGCGTTATTTTAAAAACAAGCATATTGACCTAACTCAGAATGAAGAGGCAGACTATGATGATGTTGGTTGTGGTATTGGTTTAACCTTCAGCCGCCCGGGTGGTCTCCGAGAAAATGTAGAATTTCATACTAAGGGCGCATGGATAAGACAGGTAGAAGGACGTGAACATGCCTATCACTATTTAGATGAATACGCCAAACGAATGCATGAGCGCAAGCCACTTCCACACATTGTCGACATCTTGAACTGCCAGAGTGGCTGTAATATAGGCACAGGTACGAGCAAGTCAGTCAGTATTGATGATATCGACTATAAGATGAATCAACTCAAAAGGGATAAAATACAGGCATATCATCAAAGTTTAAGTAATGGTGAAGTTCTTTCTGTATTTGAGCTGTTTGATAAAGAGCTTCGCCTAAGTGATTTTGTGAGGGAGTATGAAGATAAGTCTCGCATTATCAGTCAAGCCGATGTGTTTGATCTTACGCCTATCTTCACACAGTTGCATAAAACCACAGAAGCATCTCAAAATATTAATTGCTTTGCCTGTGGATTCGGTAATTGCCAGGAGTTTGCTCAGGCAGTGGCGGAAGGCACAAATCATATAAGCAATTGCGTTGACTTTAATCGTAAAGAGCTAGTCAGTAAAAACGATTATCTCATTGAAACGAACAAAGAAATTAAGCAGTTGCATTACTTGGCTACCCATGATTTCCTCACGAATATTCCCAACCGCTATTACCTAGAAGAATACCTTAAAAAGCTGATTATTAACCAATTGGGTAAAGTAAACGAGAGCGCACTTCTATTTATTGACCTTGATAACTTTAAAGTTGTTAACGACTCCTTTGGTCATGCGAGTGGGGATAAAATATTACTCGATTTTGTGGATCAGCTACAAGTTAACTTGGGACAAGATACCTTTTTAGCTAGATTAGGTGGGGATGAGTTTGCTGTTGTGCTGAGAGACATCAGCTTGGAGAAAGCAAAAACAGTTGCTAATCAATTTCTGCAAGCTTTACGGATATATGAGTTTAAAGTTGAAGGACTTCAGGCGACTATTAAGGTAACTGCAAGTATTGGTATCATGATGATTGACGGGACGTTAGACACACAGACACTGTTTTCTTACGTAGATCTCGCCTTATATACTGCTAAGGATGAGGGCAAGAATAGAATTAGTTCAATTCAATCCGGTGGCGGTGACATAGCAAGGTTATCTGCTTCAAATAGAACTATTTTGCAAATAAATGATGCCTTAAAAGAAAATAGATTTATCTTACACTTTCAACCGGTTGTAAAGATGGAAGGTACTATAATTCATTACGAGGCTCTGCTGAGAATGCTTGGACAGGAGGGCGAACTTATTTACCCAAATGATTTTTTGCCTACTGCTGAGCGTTTTGGCTTAATGTCCCAAATCGATCGATGGGTCGTTGATTCGGCCATTGGAGTTCTGTCCAAACGTCCTGAAAGGTCCGTCTTTGTGAATTTGTCAGCATCGAGTCTGGGGGATGAGGAATTGCTGAAATTCATAGAACATCGGATTAATGCGAGCAGCATTAATCCGTGCCGAATTGGGTTTGAAATAACTGAAACTGCTGCAATAAGGGACTTAGATCAAGTGGAACACTGGATTATAAGACTAAAGTTATTGGGCTGCAAGTTTGCTCTGGATGATTTCGGAGTAGGATTCCTAACGTTTACTCATCTTCAAAGGCTTCCAATAGATTATCTAAAAATTGATGGCTCGTTTATTCGCAATCTAGATGTGGATCCTACCAATAAGGCCTTAGTACAGGCAATAAACGCTGTTGCACATGCCCTTGGTAAAGCAACAATCGCAGAATATGTAGAAAGTGAAGATATATGGTCAATTTTGCATGAACTACATATAGATTACGGTCAAGGGTATTTCTTAGGAAAACCAGCACCGTTAGAGGAATAACTATAATGCGCTCTACTAACTTTTAACTAGTATCAAATGAATTAAAGTATCAAATTTCGTCAAGATATTGTAATGGATTTTTTAAAATTTATACCATGAAAATTTTGGGGAGTGAAAAGATATGAGCAAACTCAACACTTCAAAGTCTGAGATAAACTACGGAATAAAACTTAAATTGCAATTAGGCTTTTTGGTTGTCTTGTTACTAACGTTGCTTGTAGGTGGTGTGGGTTATTATGGGGTTTATAAGATCAATCAAGGCGCGGACGATTTAGGGGGGCATTGGTTAAAAGGAACTACTACTTTGGCGCAAGTAGTGGAGGATACAGAAGACACTCGTCGCATCCTTTTATTAGGCTTTACGATGCGTGCCGATGCGCAAAAGTTCCAAGACAACAAAACTCAATTTGAGAACTTGAAAGTCAAATGGGAGAGTGATTTTACTACATACGCTAACTATGTAACAACACCTGAGGGAAAAGCAAGGAACCAAGCGATGAGGAAATCGTTTGACACTTATATGTCAGATGCTGATCAAGTGTTGATGTTGGTAGGGCAAGGAAAAGATGTTGAGGCTCGTCCCATCTTAACGGATAAGAGTAAAGCGAGTTTTGAACAACTTCTTAAGGATATGGAAGCACAGATGGCGTTCATGGCAACTGGGGGGACCCAAGCCGTTACAGATGCTCATACAACAGAAAGTTCAGTGGTGAGACTACTGATCATTATTATTGCGCTTGTTTTGATTGGGGGAGCTGTTTTAGCGATTATGCTGGCACGGCATATTAGTATGCCACTTGTAGCAGTGACCAAGGTTGCTCAGTCTGTGGCTGAAGGGGACTTGAACATTAAAATGCCAGATGTTAGAAATAAAGACGAAATAGGTGTTTTGTCCAGAGCTGTCGGTGAGATGGTGCATTCGCTGCGAGAACTCATTGGAGAGGTATTAGCCCAGTCTGAGAGTGTGGCGGCTACCAGCCAAGAATTATCGGCTGCGGCTGAGGAAGCGACAGCTGCAAGTGAACAAGTTTCTGACACTCTTGCCCAACTCGCGAGCGGTGCAACAGACCAAGCTATTTCTGTCGGGGATATCAGTGGGTTCATTGAACAGTTGTCCGCAAGTGCACAGCAGGTAGCCTCGAATGCCGAGACTGTAAATCAAAGTAGTGGAAGGGCAGCGCAGGCGGCTGAATTGGGAGCTCACCAGGCAGAAAATGCGGTACAAAAAATTGAACAGATCCGAGATGCTTCGGCTCAAACGGCTGAAGTCATTGCTGAGCTGGGAAAACAATCGCTACAGATTGGACAAATTGTTGATGTAATAAAAGGAATTGCTGATCAAACCAACTTATTGGCCTTAAATGCTGCTATTGAGGCCGCGCGGGCGGGCGAACAGGGTAGGGGTTTCGCCGTTGTCGCAGAAGAGGTACGGAAGCTGGCGGAACAATCATCCCTGTCAACGACTCAGATTGCATCCCTAATTGCGAACATTCAACGGGAGACGGAACGTGCAGTTGGAGCGATGGAGATAGGGAAGGTGGGAGTGGTTGCAGGAGTTGAAGCGGTTAATTTAGCCGGAAATTCCTTCCGAACCATTGTAGAAGAGGTTAATACTGTTGTTGAACAAATTCAGCAGGTTACAGAGGCTGCACAACAAATGGCTAATGGCAGCAACAAAGCGGTAAAATCTGTGGAGGGTATTGGGGTAATTGCAGAGCAAACGGCCGCCAGCGCGGAAGAGGTTTCCGCTTCGTCAGAAGAACAAGCCGCCACTATGGTATCTGTGAGCCAATCTGCAGAAGCTTTGGCTAAACTTGGGGAAAGTCTAATGACTGCTGTTTCAAAATTTAAGGTTTAGCTATCCCATTTCTGCATAAAAAATGCACTCGCATTAGAGTGCATTTTTTAATGTTTGGAACCGATAAAATTAATATTTTCCCTACGGGAATTCCTGTATTTGAATTCCGTCTTAAGTCAAATCAAAGAGATCTCTTAGCTCTTGTTCGGATAATTTGGAGAGCATGGTTTCACCCGGTTGAATGACAGAATCAATCAGCATCTTTTTCTTGGTTTGTAAGGTGTTGATTTTTTCTTCAACGGTTCCTTGGGTAATTAGTTTAATGACTTGTACCGAGCTTTCTTGGCCGATGCGGTGAGCACGATCCGTGGCCTGGTCTTCCACAGCAGGGTTCCACCAGGGGTCGTAGTGAATGACCATATCTGCTCCAGTGAGGTTTAAGCCTGTCCCGCCCGCTTTTAAAGAGATAAGGAAGACTTGGGCAAGGCCGGAATTGAAAGAATTGGCCATTTTTATGCGATCTGCCGCTTTGGTCGAGCCCGAAAGATAGAAATGTTCAATACCTTCCGTGGTTAGATGGCTTTGTATAATATCAAGCATCGTCGTGAATTGAGAGAATACTAGAATCCGGTGACCGCTGTCTAGCGCGTCCGCAAGGATTTCCTGTAAAAGCAGCATTTTGCCACTCTCCCCAGTGTAATTTTCTATGAACATGGACGGGTGACAGCAAATTTGCCTCAGACGGGTCAGGGCGGCGAGAATCTTGATATGGCTTCTGTTAAACCCTACGGTAGCTATTTCCTGGGCAATTTTGCCTTTTGCCTCCTGTAAATAAGCTAAGTATAACTTCTTTTGTTCCTCCGTCAAGGGAGCGTTGAGTTGAGTTTCAATTTTGTCTGGTAGTTCCTTCAAAACATCCTTTTTTAGTCGACGAAGAATGAAGGGGTTCGAATGTCGGCTCAATTCTACCAAGGGTAAAGAGTCTTCCCCTTTAACGATCGGGAGTTCATATTTTTTGCGAAATTCCTGATGGGTGAGGAGATAGCCAGGCATGATAAAATTAAAGAGAGACCAAAGTTCGGAAAGTGAGTTTTCAATCGGGGTTCCCGTGAGGGCAAAATAACCTTTGGCTTGAATTTGCTGTACGGATTTAGCGTTGAGTGTGAGCGGGTTTTTAGTGTGTTGTGCTTCATCTAAAAAGCAATAGGAAAATTTGAACTTGTCAAATTTATCGATGTCTCGGCGCAAGATGGGATAGGAAGTAACCACCAAGTCCCACTGGTCTTCCACACCGATCAATTGAGCCTGTCTTTCTTGAGGAGTGCCTTCTACAACTAGAACTCGTAAGCTAGGGGTGAATTTCTTAGCTTCTTCTTGCCAGTTATAGATTAGTGAGGTGGGGGCGATGACTAATGCTGGGCCTGGAGAGGAGGTACTTTCGGATAAAATAAAGGAGAGGACTTGTAGCGTCTTGCCCAGTCCCATATCATCGGCCAAAATTCCGCCTAAGCCAAAGGAGGCTAGTGTTTTTAACCATTTAAAACCAGTCTTCTGATAATCTCTCAATATATGCTGAAGTTCGGCTGGGATTTCGTACTCGCTGTCTTGGGGTTCAAGGATGCTTTGAACCAATTGCTTAAAGGCCATATTGCGTTGCACCCCCGGCAGATTTGCCTGGCGTAAAAAACTGTCAATATACATTGCTCGGTATTTCGGTAGATTGAGTAGTTTTTGATTAAGGTCATCGGCCTCAAGGTCTAAATTATCGAGAAGTTGAGCGACAGAAGTCAACTCAGGTTGGTTTAAATCAAGGAAAGAGCCATCCCGAAGGCGATGATATTTTTTCTTTAGATGAAGGGAGTGGAAGATGTCCGCTAATTCGTCGTGTTCGATATCATTATATTGGAAGGAAACCTCTAAGATGTCCAGGGTTTCATCGAGACGAACGTGGCCAGAGAAGGTTGTTGAAGTCCGGATTTTGACCTTAAATTGGTCGGAATAGTATAGTTCTGCTAAGTCCTTAAGCTTGGGAAGCCAATTTACAGTGAAATCGAAAATCTGTTCATCTTCTTCAAGGTGGATCTTACCTTGGGAGACAATAAAATTGGCCTGTTCAAATATATTCAGGATCATTCGTTCTTGCTCTACAGAACGAATGAGGATTAGATCACTAGCTACTGGATCCGTGCTGGTTTCTCGGGTAGAAGCAAACGGATTAATAACAATATCCCCATAGTGGAACTCCAGGCGGGCAGTAATGCCCATATCTCCGATGCGATCAAAATATATTTTAACGTATAAGTTTTCTTGACTGAATTTATCTTCTAGGAGGGGGTCAATAGTGACCGGGCCCAGTTTTTTGATCAAGGGTAGGGCTTCTGAAACGAAAAATTCCCTCTGTGTCGTTGGAATAGGAATAGTTGTCATGGAGCTTTTGCGTAGGGCAGTTAAAATCGGTGGAAGCAGGTCTTTTTGGGTAGGAGAAGCATGGTAGATCATTTGCCGATAAGCGTAGTAGTTTCCATCTGGTGTAAGCTGGATGGGTACTTCGGCTT
This sequence comes from Bacillota bacterium, assembly GCA_021779415.1. The sequence continues at coordinate 2,083 of JAJYAS010000067.1, read as the reverse complement.
CACCTAAGGCCAATATTAAATTTTGATCTTGGGCTAGCAAGGAAAATTCTAAAGGCAGACCCTGCCGGATTATGCGAGAAGGTTGGGTGGAAGTAGAGCCGATCCCCCAAAGAAACTCTTTATTCCCTAATGCGTCGAGGAATTTAGTCAGATAATAACCAGTCAACGGCAAGGACTTTTGGTTGAGTAGGGTAGTGGTATAAAAGGGGCCTTGCATTTCAGTCAAAGCCGTATGTTGCTCAAACATTTCCTGCAACATAGCAATCAGGGCCTTATCTTCCGCTTTAAAGGTTTGGCGCGTCGGTTCAAGTGTAAACTGTTTGCCAAATTCCAGTGATCGCCCTGTTTTAAGAGAAGAGAGGAATTGTCCGATGTCCTTAATGACATAGAGACGCTGTAAACCCAGTTTGAGTTGCACATGGGCAGAAAGTCGGTGCCCTGCTGTAATTTGGAGCTCCACACTCAGGGTTAACTCTTCGAAAGAGATCTCGGGGTGATGGTCGGCAAAGATAGCGAACAGGTCTTCAACGACACGGTTCTGGACAACGGGATCTGGCCATGCAGTGGGTAGCTTTTGCTGGCAAGCTTTTAAAACAGCTATAACGTGTTTGCAGGCTCCAGGATACTCAGTAAAAGCAGGGCAAGTGCAACGGTAAGATCGAACAGAACTATCCTTTTCAAAAGCTACCTGCACGGAGTAGCGCAACCCTCCAATGACTGACGCATTAACTAGCCCCTTATCGGGGGCGAAGATGAAATTACGGACTCTACTTGCCATGTAATAAGAAACGCCCTTCTTATACACCCGTTCAGTGTTGGCAAGGTCTATTATTTGTTCCTCGGAAATATAAAATCGAGGCATGAAAAGACTCCTTCAGCAACAATATTTAGGGTAGTTTAAGTATATCCATTAAGAATATCATAGGTGGGGGTTTTGTGTCTAATAACAAGAATGTATGTCGATAGTCTCTTGGATAGTAGAAACTAGCGGACATTGTGGTATGATGTATTATATGACTGATTAAGCTAGAAACGAAGCTTTGGGGGGATGTTCTGTGCTTATTACTTGTGATAACAGCATGCAAATGGGCTACATTTACTTAATGCCTAATGAATCAACGGATGAGTATACCCTCGATAAAAGTGATATTGGACTTTTTTATGATGTTAACAGTCTCAGCATTCCAAGGATCAAATGGCTTGGCATGGGTCAAAGTTTGAGTCAAATGCGTCTAGCAACTAAAACGTATAGAGAGGCTGTTGATAACGCTTTCCACTGTGAATATTGGAATGACCTCGATAGTGAAGGATATATGATGGGAATTGAGCTTTATTTGACAGAAGAGCGGCTCTTGCCTTTAGTGGCTCACCAAGCCTTCAAACTCTATGATGTTCGTTGGCGCAATCGCGATTTCAGAGTGCTTACCTTGGACGCCTACCACGATGTTCTTAATAAGGACAATGTCATATATCCCTTATCCCAGGAAAAAGATGCTTTTGTAATCGTCTCAATTGATTCCTTATCCAAGGTCGGTAAAATTATGGCGCTGATCTCTGCAAGAGATGATTTGTATCCCCTAGATTATTTGCAGAAACCCCTGTTTATGTTGGCTAATTCAAGTCGCTATTTCAGTGAGGCTTAATCATAGCTATGTAATGCGAAATGCTCAATGCCCCTCTGTGGGCATTGAGCATTTCTTTTAGGGTAGGGAGTCTCGTCAATTTCATAGATTAGGAAACTTGAATTACCGCTCAAATACTTTCTGGATTTCCTTCAAATGTTCCCGGATGCCAATCTGCTGTGGGCAGACTTCTTCACACGCACCACATTCGATGCAGGTTGAGGCCTTAGCTTCCGAGGAAAGGAAGGTGTTATAGGCAAACCTTGAGGATGCGATGTCATCATAAATGTGAGCATCATTATAGAGTGCGAAATTACGGGGAATATCTACACCTAAAGGACAGGGCTGGCAATAACCACAGGCAGTACAGTCGACCTTCGTCAAAGAACGATATTGCTTTTTGACGTCTTCAATCAAAGATAGTTCTTGGTTACTTAAGGAATTTGGTAAAGCAACATTGG
>JAJYAS010000066.1 GCA_021779415.1 Bacillota bacterium | reverse complement strand
GCAGAGTATTTTAGTGTTTTCTCGGAAAGCCCAAAATCCCGATGACTTTCTCATCATCTTAATTAATTTTCAAGCCAATAGTTACAAAAACTTTCGTGTTGGAGTTCCACATGCGGGGAGTTATCAGGAATTATTTAATTCTGATCAAGAGATTTATGGGGGGAAGGGTCAAGTCAATGAGTCGATGCTCATAACCGAAAAGGTTTCATGGCATAATCAACTATTTTCGTTAACACTTAACGTGGCTCCCTTAGCAATAGTTCTATTAAAACCAAAGACACTAAAGTTGAATGGTTAAGTATTGGAGGAAAGATACAGTATGTTTTCGGATAAAGACAGCTTTAAGCATGCATATCTGACGAAGTTAATAGAAGGGGAAGGAATTACCCCGGATGAAGCAAGCCTTTGGGATAAATTTAGTGCATTGGTCGTATTGCTGAAAGAAAGAATGAGTTTATATCGGGCTATCAACAGAAATTCGATATCACCAGGAAAACAAGTGTATTATTTTTCAATGGAGTTTCTGATTGGGAAGCTACTTCACAATTATTTAGTCAACTTTCAAATAGAAGATCTCGTACGAGAAGGTTTATCAGAGTTAGATATCAATCTTGATGATCTCTTGGCACAAGAAGCGGATCCGGGCTTGGGTAATGGGGGGTTAGGAAGATTGGCAGCCTGTTTTCTCGACTCAATGGCTTTTCTAGGAATTGGGGGACATGGCAATGGGATTCGCTATCAGTATGGTTTATTCGAACAAAAGATTGTGGCAGGCAATCAGGTTGAGGTAGCGGACAACTGGCTTAAAAATGGTTATCCTTGGGAAACACGCAAGCCGGAAAAGGCCATTGTTGTTAAATTCAAAGGAAATGTGAGAACGGAGTTTAATGAGGGTAAAGCAACATTTTATCATGAGAACTATGAAGCGGTACTGGCTGTACCTTATGATGTCCCGATTGCGAGCTATGATAACCCTATGTATATTAACAACTTAAGGTTATGGAGTGCTGAAACGACCTGTGGAGAATTGGATTTAGCCTGTTTCAATCGTGGGGAGTTTAATCAGGCTACAAGCTTTAAATCAGAGATCGAATCGATTTCCTATATTCTATATCCGGACGATAGCAGTCGTGCGGGAAGAGAGTTAAGGCTTAAACAGGAATATTTTTTTGTGGCTGCTGGCTTAGGGTCTATCGTACGGAGCTACAAAAAAAGGAACGATTTAAGCTCATTGCAAGACTTCTCGCGACGGGTGGCCGTTCATATCAATGATACTCATCCCGTTATGTGTATCCCTGAACTGATACGCATCCTGATTGATGAAGAAGGCATGGGCTGGGATGAGGCTTGGAATATCACAGTCAACACCTTATCCTTTACTAATCATACGATTATGCCTGAAGCCATGGAAAAGTGGCCGATTGATATGGTCAAATACCTTTTGCCTAGGATCTATCAAATTATCGAGGAAATCGATCGACGATTTAAGGAAGATTTAACGCGCAGATTCCTTGATGAGGAGGAGGTGATTAGCAACACTCAAATTCTCAAAGATGGGTACGTACGGATGGCTAATTTGGCGATTATTGGGAGCTCGTCAGTGAATGGGGTTGCCCAATTGCATACCGAAATCCTTAAGAAGGAGGTCTTTAAAGACTTCTATCGGATTTTTGGGTATAAATTTAATAATAAAACAAATGGGGTGAATTACAGGAGATTTCAGCTAGCCGCTAATCCTAAATTGTCGGGCTTGATAACAGAGGGCATAGGTCCAAGTTGGAAAGAAGATGCAGGAGAACTCCAGAAACTTCATGGGTTTAAAGATGATCCGAGTTTTTTAGAACAGCTCGCGAAAGTTAAGTACGAAAACAAATGCCGATTAGCTGCGAAGGTCAAGGGAAAACAGGGGATTGACCTTGACCCTATGTCAATTTTTGATGTTCAAGTGAAAAGAATTCATGCCTATAAACGACAATTGCTTAATGTGCTGAAGATCATGCACTTATACAATAAGGCTTTGGACGATCCGGATTCTTTAACCGGTTCTCAAACCTTTATTTTCGGTGGAAAAGCAGCACCAAGCTACCATTACGCAAAGACCGTTATTAAGCTTATTTATGCTCTGAGTCAGAAAATAGAGCACACTCCCAAAGTTAACGATAAACTTAAGGTCGTATTTTTAGAGAATTTCAATGTGACGCAGGCGGAATTGATTTATCCTGCGGCCAACATTAGTGAACAGATTTCTACAGCGAGTAAAGAGGCCTCAGGGACAGGGAATATGAAATTCATGATGAATGGTGCCCTTACCTTGGGAACTTTGGATGGTGCTAATGTAGAAATTAGAGAGGCAGTGGGCGAGAAAAATTGCTTTATCTTTGGCCTTGCCGCTGAACAGGTTTTGGATTACAACCGAATTGGCGGGTATAGACCTTGGGATGAATACCACGCTAGCACAGATATCCGAAGGTGCGTGGATCAATTAAATGGTGGATTTTTCGATAATATGGGGGAAGAATTCAGGGTATTATTTGATTCGCTGATGATTTATAATGATGAATTTTTTGTCTTAAAAGATTTTCATTCTTATCTTGAAATGCATCAAAAACTCCAAACACTTTATTTAAATCAAGAAGAATGGAACCAAATTTCCTTGGTCAACATTGCAGAGTCTGGGATTTTCTCGAGTGATAGGACAATTAGAGAATATGCTGATAAGATATGGAAAATCAAATATCGTACCATTAATAACCTAACGTGTCATTAAAGGTTTGTAAGATAGGTTCGCCGTGAACGTTCTAAGGGTACAGATTAAGAGGGAGGGAAAACAGGTATGCGGAAGCAGGAATGTGTAGCAATGCTGTTAGCAGGTGGACAAGGAAGCAGATTAGGTGGTCTAACTCGAAAGCGGGCTAAGCCTGCAGTTTCCTTCTGTGGTAAGTATAGAATTATTGACTTTACCTTGAGTAACTGTACCAATTCTAACATTAACACAGTCGGTGTACTTATCCAATATAAGCCTTTACTGCTTAATTCCTATATTGGTTTGGGTTCGGCCTGGGACCTAGATAACCCTTTTGGCGGAGTGCATATTCTTCCCCCTTTTCTGGATGAAAAAGAAGGAAGTTGGTATAACGGAACAGCGAATGCCGTTTACCAAAATTACGAGTTTATTGATTTTTACGATCCTGAATATGTGATTATCCTTTCCGGGGATCATGTCTACAGAATGGATTATGCACGTATGCTAAAGTTCCATAAAGAGAAGAATTCTGAAATAACCCTTGCAACGATTAAAGTTCCTTGGGAGGAAGCTTCTCGGTTCGGAATCCTAACCATTGATGGAAATGAACGGATCACAAAGTTCACAGAAAAACCTACTCAACCAGATAGTAATCTTGCTTCGATGGGAGTTTATATTTTTAATTGGTCAACACTTAAGCAGGCGTTGATGGCTGATGCGAGAGAGGATCAGTCTCAGCATGACTTTGGTCAAAACATCATCCCTCAGCAGCTAAAAGAGGAGAAACGGGTTTATGCGTATAGGTTTCAGGGGTATTGGCGAGATGTGGGCACGATTGAAAGCTATTATCATGCCAATATGGAGTCTTTAAGAGAAGGTCACTTCCTTAATATTTTCGATCCGAAGTTTCGTATCTTTTCGAATGAAGATATCTTACCCCCACACTTTGTGGGGTCTACAGCTAAAATAGAGAACAGCTTGGTTTGTAATGGGTGTATTATTCATGGCGAGGTGAACAATTCTATCCTAGCACCTGGGGTATATGTGGGGAAGGGTGTACAAATTAAGGATTCTATCTTATTACCGTATGCAAAAGTTCACACTGGATCGTTAATTAGAAAAACAATTGTTGGGGAAAATGCGGAAATTATGCGTCATTGTATTGTCGGTGCTGAAAGACTAGGCGCTTCGATTCAAGAAGGGATTACGGTTATTGAGGATCATCATATTATTCCTGAAGGTTCTGTGATCAATGAGGGTGAGAATGTCTACAGGCCTCAGGCGATTTGAAAGGTGGTTAGCAATGATGTCGAAGGTAATAGGGATTATTTATGCTAATAGCGCAACTGACAACTTACAAGGACTTGCTTTAAAAAGACCAATAGCTGCAGTTCCTTTCGGAGGACGATATCGAATTCTCGATTTCGCGTTGTCGAGCATGGTTAACGCCGGCATAAGAACGATTGGAGTGGTTACGCCACACCATTATAGACCGCTTCTGGATCACTTAGGAGCAGGTAAAGCCTGGTTCTTGGATCGGAAAGACGGAGGGTTGTTTGTTTTGCCTGGAGCCAACCATGGTTTGTCAGGAAACAATCATACGTTTTGTGTTAAGGATTTAAAAGCTAATCTGGAGTATTTGCAAAACGATTTTGCTGAAAATGTGATTATCTGTAGCGGTGAGCAAATATTTAATGTGAATTTCAAGAATGTGTTGGAATTTCATAATGACAAGCAGGCCGATGTAACCTTGATTTATAAGGGAATCGCTAATTCAGGTGATCAGACGGATGGGATCGTTCTTGAGATGGATGAGGGACAGAAAGTGTCTAATATTCTAGACAATAAAACTCCCGGAGGGGCAATGCTTCTCCACCCTCATTTTGTCAATATGATAATCATCCGACGTGAGATTTTATTAGATATTGTTGAGAGGTATAGCGCCATTGGGTGTATTGGCTTAATGGATATCTTTGCTTCAAATCTGGAGGTCCTTAAAATATATGGCAGTCCAACCTGTTCTTTGATTGGGACGATTCGCACGCTTAAGGAATACTTCGATAGAAGCATGGATCTTCTAAACCTAGAAGTTCGAGGGAAATTATGGTTGGGAGCAGATCGGATTCATACAAAAATTAAGGATAATCCCCCTACTCAATACACTTCACAGGCAGAAATCAGCAACTCATTGATTGCAAGTGGGTGCTCTATCTCTGGGGAAGTGGTAAACTCGATTATTTTCCGAGGTGTGATTGTTGAGCAAGGGTGTAAAATTAGAAACTCAATCATCCTCCCGAAATGCCATATTCATGCACATGCTCAGACGGACTATGCAGTTCTCGATAAATCGGTAACGGTGAATGGAGAAAATGTCTTAAAAGGGAGTTCGAATCATCCTTTAGTTGTCCTCAAAAGAACCGTGATTTAGACTTTGAAAGGCGGGAGAGTATGAAACTGGTATTTGTAACTGCAGAAGCGGATCCTTTTGTTAAAACTGGTGGTTTGGGAGAAGTAATGGGTTCATTACCTGCCTTCTTGCATAAACAAGGGGTAGATGTACGCGTTATTATGCCGAAGTACAGCACCATCCCAGAAAAGTTTCAAAGAGAGTTTATACATCTGGCCCATTTCGATGTCCAAGTTGCCTGGCGTAAACAATATTGTGGCTTGGATGAGTTGCTTTATCAAGGGGTTCATTATTATTTTATTGACAACGAGTATTATTTTTCCCGCTCCCGTATTTATGGGGAATATGATGATGCGGAGCGATTTGCATTTTTTTCCCGCGCCGCTCTGGAAAGTTTAATCCACATACCTGAGTTTAAACCGGATATCCTGCATTGCCATGATTGGCATACGGCCTTAATCCCGCTGATGCTTAGAGAGTTTTATAGCAGGGAGCCCCTATATTATTCGATAAAAACCGTATTTACAATTCATAACCTCAAGTACCAAGGAATTTTCCCTAAGGAAGTTCTGGAAGATATCGTGGGACTCGGAATGGAGTATTTTACGGAAAACTCCTTGGAATTTCATGGCGGGGTGAATTTTATGAAGGCCGCTCTGCTTTATGCAGATCGGATTACGACGGTGAGTCCGACGTATGCAGAGGAGATCAAAAATCCTTATTACGGAGAAAAACTTGATGGCCTATTGAGGCAACGTAGTGAAGTGCTTGTGGGCATCCTTAATGGCATTGACTATGAGGTCTATGATCCGATGAAGGACCCCTATCTAGCCATGCCGTATAGCAACTTTCCTCTTGCGAAAGAAGAAAATAAAAAGCACTTACAACAAACTTTTGGACTTCCGATACGAGGAGATAGAGCTGTACTGGGGATGGTATCTCGCTTGGTAGACCAGAAAGGCGTGGATCTATTGGCCCACGTTATGAATGAAATACTTGAGCTCGATGTTCAGATGGTTATCCTCGGTACAGGAGAAGACCAATATGAAGAAATGTTACGCTATTTCGCCTCAAAATACCCCGAAAAACTGGCGATAAGATTAGAATTCTCTGATGAATTAGCGCATGAAGTCTATGGCGGGACAGACCTGTTCTTGATGCCCTCTCGTTTTGAACCCTGCGGTATTTCTCAGATGATCGCCATGCGCTATGGGACGGTTCCGATCGTGCGGGAAACTGGAGGGTTAAAGGATACAATCCTGCCTTATAATGAAATCACCGGTATAGGTGATGGGTTTAGTTTTGCCAATTATAATGCGCATGAATTGTTGTCTACGGTGCAACGGGCAGTGGGAATATACCACGAGGATAAGCAGGTATGGGACAATATACGTCAGAATGCCTTGAAGAGTGACTTTAGTTGGGACAGATCAGCAAAGGCTTACATTGATATCTATGAGTCTTTATTATGATAGGGTTTAAGGCATATCATAATTCTCACGATTTGTTTTACCGCGAACCGTTTGGCGCGGTCACGTGTGGACAGCGGATTGCCTTCCGTTTGAAAACAATCTCCGCAGTTCCGATTGAAGCTAGTGTTCTTCGTCTTTGGGAATCGGACAGGGAAATAATGATTTCCATGCCTCAAACGACCGAAAAAAAATGTGAAGATTTTGCTCCAGAATCGGTGTCTGGGCCGTTAGAAAAGATGACTTTATTCGAAGGGGACTATGTCGTACCCAACAGCCCAGGTCTTATCTGGTATTATTTTGAGATTCGGGTAGGATCACAAACGTATTATTATGGCAATAACTTTAAAAGGCTTGGTGGGGAGGGTGCCCTTTGGGAGCAAGAGCCTCCTTCCTTTCAAATTACAGTTCACAAGCAGGTGTCAGTACCGGAGTGGTATAAACAAGGGGTGATGTATCAAGTTTTTGTCGATCGGTTTTTCAATGATCACGAAAACGGGTTCACCTATTATCCCAAAAAAAATGCTCTGTTGCATGCCAATTGGTCTGATCCACCGTTCTATATCAAGGACGAGAAGGGCAGAGTTACGGATTGGGACTTTTTCGGCGGAACGCTACAAGGGGTGATTGAAAAATTACCCTACTTTAAGGAATTAGGAATCAGCATCCTTTATTTAAATCCTATTTTTGCCGCTCTGAGTAATCACAAGTATGACACGGCGGATTATCATCAGATCGATCCTATGTATGGAGATGACGCAGTATTTAAGCGTTTGATCGACACTGCAAGAGACTATGGGATCTCAATTATCCTGGATGGTGTATTTAGCCATACCGGAAGTGACAGTGTCTATTTTAACAAAGATGGCAATTATCCGGGGGTGGGAGCCTACCAATCGGCTGATTCCCCTTATTTCAATTGGTATAAGTTTAAGTCTAACCACCAAGAGTATGAATCCTGGTGGGGGGTTGATTCCCTTCCTGAAGTGAACGAAATGAATCCTTCCTACCGACAGTTTATCTACGGGTCGGAAAATAGTGTCATCCGTAAGTGGTTAAACCTTGGGGTTGCGGGCTGGCGATTAGATGTTGCCGATGAACTGCCGGATGAGTTCATTCAGGAACTTCGACAAGCGATGATGAGGATTCGCCCCGAAGCTGTTCTGATCGGAGAAGTCTGGGAAGATGCTTCGAATAAGGTAAGTTATAGTAAACTACGCGAATATTTCTTAGGGGATGAACTGGATGGGACGATGAACTATCCTTTCCGCGCTAGTTTCCTGCGTTTTATTCTGGGACAAAGTGATTCCAGGGTCCTTCATGATGAAGTTATGAGCTTATATGAAAATTATCCCCGGGAGAATTTTTATGCTGCCATGAACTTGATTGGGAGTCATGATACGATACGGATTTTGACGCTTTTAGGTGATGCTCCGCCAGAACAGAGTCTGACAAAAACAGAGCAAAGGAGCTTTAAGCTTCCCCCGAATGCCCGACAAATGGCTGTGCGAAGGCTAAAATTATTAAGTTTGGTTCAGATGACATTTCCAGGAGTCCCTTGTATCTATTATGGTGATGAAGCAGGAGTGGAAGGGTATGCAGACCCTTATAACCGGGCGACCTATCCGTGGGGCAAAGAAGACGGAGAAATCAGGGAGTGGTACCGGCGAATTCTGCGCCTGCGTGCTGAATATGGAGTACTGAAGACGGGTGATTTTACGCCTTTTTACTTTGAACCGGATGTTTATGGTTTTGCGCGGGCAGAGGACGAAGAAGAACTAATTATCCTGATCAATCGTCATGCAGAGGAAACAAAGATAGTGAATCTCGCTGTTAAGCTACAGCCCGCCTCTTTTGTAATTGACCTAATCAATGGAGAAAGGCTTGCCCCAGAGACGCTAAGTGCCTTACAACTAAACGCTCTGAGTGGAAGAGCGCTGTTAAGAAAGAAAACCTCGCCTAATAATTTGCAGCTTAACCGTTCGTGCGGAGTGTTGTTGCATATCAGTTCGTTGCCTTCTTCTTGGGGCCTTGGAGATTTAGGGAAAGAGGCTTATGAATTCGTGGATTTTTTGGCGGATTCTGGCCAATCATTGTGGCAGGTGTTACCCTTGAATCCGGCAGGAGTGGGGGATTGTCCCTATCAAAGTGAGTCAGTTTTTGCGGGGAATCCGGTGTTCATCAGTCTCGATCACATGATCAGTGAGGGGCTACTGAATTTAGAGGAAACTCGTCAAAAATATGAACAGATAAGGAGCTTGGACCTTAGGCGGAGCTTTTTGTCCTTAGCTTTGAAAGAATTGAAACGTGATTTGCTTCACGAAGCCTATCAGCGATTTATGACTCAACTTGAATCCAACCCAAACACCTCGGCTGGTTCTGTTAAATCAACGTATCTTTCTAATAAAGAATTTCTAAACTTTAAAGCGAAAAATAAAGTATGGCTTGACGATTACGTGCTCTTTCGAGCCTTGAAAGCTCATTTGGGGGATCTTCCTTGGTATGATTGGGAACAGGAAATAGCTTCCCGTGTGACGGATAAGTTATCCGAGTATAGGGTGCTTCTCCGAGAAGAGATGGGCTTTATTGAATTCTTACAATACACTTTCTTCTATGAATGGGATAAGCTTAAAGCTTATGCCAAAGCTAAAGGGGTTCAAGTGATTGGTGATTTACCCCACTTTGTCGCCGCCGATAGCTGTGATGTATGGGTGAACCGCAGTTTGTTTGTGCTGGATGAGCAGGGGAGACCAGCCAAAACGGCAGGAGTACCCCCCGACTATTTTAGCAAGACTGGCCAGTTATGGGGGAATCCAACGTATGACTGGGATGCTCTAGCTGTTACTCAGTATGATTGGTGGAAAAAGCGAATACAGCTCGGGTTAGAACTGTTTGACTACATTCGGCTGGATCATTTCCGGGGTTTTGAAGCCTACTGGGAGGTTGATGCCGGAGAAGAGACGGCAGAAAAGGGTCGCTGGATCAAAGGGCCAGGGAAACGATTCTTTGAAAGCTTGGTGGATGCGTATGGGAAATGCCCCCTTATTGTTGAGGACTTGGGAGCCATAACAACGGAAGTCAATGTTTTAAAACAAATTTTTGGCTTTCCCGGGATAAAGGTACTACAGTTTACCTCTTTAAAAGAAATAGTAGGGGATTCTGAAACGAATTTTGTTTATTATACTGGTACTCATGATAATAACACCTTGTTAGGCTGGTACGAAAAGATTAATTTGGCAGAAGGTGGGACCCAAGTTAGCGGTATAGACCAAAAAGTTATAAGCAAACAAGCATGCCGTGAGTTGATTGAAGAAGTCTATTTGAGCCCAGCGGCGTGGGTTATCCTACCGATGCAAGACATTTTGGGTTTGGGTGAGGAAGCCAGAATGAATGTCCCAGGAACGATCCATGGAAATTGGCAGTGGAAGTTGGATGAAATTCAAGATCTAGATGAAATAAAAATTTGGCTCCGTACCCAAGCAAATAAAACAAAGAGATAGGATGGAGAAGAGGACCGGAAAATATTTTAAGACAATTTAGTCAACTTTAGTTGAACGAGTTCACTGCCGGTTACGGGGACAT
>JAJYAS010000065.1 GCA_021779415.1 Bacillota bacterium | reverse complement strand
CACATTCACTCGGACACATTACGTCCGCAGTATATTTAATGTCTATACCTTGGTTTTTTAGACTTTCTAGTTCATCTGCATTGACTGGGCGTAGTTGGAAGAGCCCAGCGGTACCTAAAGTCGCTGCCGCTGCTCCTGCACCGGTCCATTTCAAAAACGAACGTCTGTTCATCATACCCTTAAACCTCCTTCATTTTAGTTCCACAAAGCAGCAGCTTGGATACCAACTCCAACGATGCTAAAGCGTAGCAAGAGTCCTCCAAGTATTACGAGTAAAGCACTAATCGTTAAAACTGGTTTTTTGTTGAGTGAGGGTTTATTTAAGAGGACTAATGGAACCAGAATTCCGAGGAAAATATCTCCAATTAGATACATAGGATCTTTCCATAAAAGTTCTAACGCTTTTTGTCCTTGCAAGCTCGTAGCACCGAGTGTAATCCACTGAGAGATCGCAAAGAAGATTTCTAAGGCTAATGCACCTTGGATAATTCTCACTAAAGTTCGAACGGTCTTCTCTTCAGGCTTCTTGTTCAAATACACGATAAGAACGAGCGCTGCCCCGGTGACAACAGCCGAAGTCAGGAAATATCCGGGTAATAGAGCACTGTTCCACAAGACCTTTCCTTTAACGACTCCAAGCAGGAAAGCCGTGTATAGATCAGCAAGTAAACCTAAGCTTAACGTTAGAATAGACAACCCACGGAGCCCCAGCCCAGAAGTGCTTTGGCTTGTGCTCGCACTCTTTTGAAACCCTTTGGGAACAACTGGAATGTAGATTCCTTGACTCATTCCTAAACGGGCAATATACCAAAGCAAGCAGAGCGGATAAAGAATGATAAGCCAAGTCCCCCAAGAAATCACAGACGTAGGATTAAAATTAACCAAGAGATGCCAAAACCTTAAAGGTTGGTGCAAGTCTACTAGCAATAAAAAAGGTGCAGGGATAAAGGTCAATAAACTTGTGATAGCGGCAGGAAAGGCAAGAGTTTTAAACCGTTCCGACCGGAAAACTGTGTAAAGTGCTGATATGCACAATGCACCGACACTTAAGCCTTTGAAGAATATATAAAAGGGAACCAAATAATTCCATGGATTAGCGTTCACAACCACATAAATATCTTGTGAGTTCACTCTCATTTACCCCCTTTGTTAGGCAACTTGTTAATATCCGCATCGATATAGAAGACATTCGGGTTCGTACCTAAGTCTGGACGCAGGGTTTGAACCCCATTTTTAGTCATATACTGAGAGATTTCACTCAGTGGATCATTGAGATCTCCAAATATACGCGCCTTTCCCATACAGTTATGAACACAGGCCGGTTCTAATCCCGTTTTCACGCGGTGTACACAGAACGTGCATTTATCGGCAACTTTTAACCCTTCATGCAAATAACGGGCGGAATAAGGGCAGTCCACTATACAGTATCCGCAACCAATACATCTTTTTTGGTCCACTAGAACAATTCCATCGTTATCGACGTAGCTGGCTTTAACCGGACAGACTGTAACACAAGGCGCATTCTCACAATGGTTACATAGTTTTGGAATAAAATTGCGTTTAACTCTTGGAAAATCTCCACGTTCCGTCATGTCAACCCAAGCCCGGAATCCATCAAAAGGGACTCCGTTTTCCATTTTGCAGCTAATGGTACAAGACATGCAACCAACACACTTCCGTGTGTCAATGACCATACCATAGCGCTTTTTCTCTGTTGGCATCTTGGCATCTCCTCCTTAAGAAAATACTTTCTTTCACATATAAGTATATGAAAAAGGAATCCCCTCGTATATCAAGGAGATTCCTAGTCTTATTCCCTCAAATCCCTAGCTACTATCTACACCAGACCCTGTTTAATAGCATAAGCTACCAACTCCGTTTTATTTTCAAGTCCTAGCTTGTGGGTTAAACGAGCACGATGAAACTCAACCGTTTTGGGGCTGATATTTAATAACTCAGCGATTACCTTCATCGTTTTTCCCTGAGCTGTTAAAATGAGAACTTCCGTTTCACGGTCCGTCAAAGATTCTTCACGTTGTTCGCCTGCCTGCCAGGCCTCCATTAACACTTGGGTAACGGTTGCATCTAAATATTTGCGTCCGCTATGAACAGCTCTAATAGCGGCCACTAATTCGTCGGCCGCAGCGCTCTTCAGCAGATATCCCGCAACACCTACCTTGGTGGCCCTAAGGATATATTCCCGGTTTTCATGCTGAGTCACCATTAAGAGTTTAGCGTTGGGCAGTCGATCTAGTACACTACGAGCCACAGAAATGCCATCAAGGCCAGGCATGGAAATATCAAGGACGACTACATCTGGTTTACATTTAAGTATTAATTCTAAGGCTAGATGCCCATCACTAGCCTCTCCTACGACCAGCATATCCGACTCCATTTGTAATAACATGGTTACTCCTGCCCTAAAGAGGGTATGATCATCCACCAGCATAACCTTAATTTTTTCCATAGCTGTTATCCTCCTTTTTCAGCGGAATAACCGCTTCGACGGTAGTGCCGTGCTTAACTTCAGAATAAATTTCCACACGTCCACCGATTAAGGATGCCCTCTCCATCATGCCAACTAATCCTAAGGGTTTCTTTCCTTGCTCTAATTCAAACATATTTTCATCCCAAATAAACCCTTTGCCATTGTCTTGAATTCTTAGAATGGCTTCAGTCGCTTCAACCTTAAATTCTATAAAAAGGTGAGTCGCTTGAGAATATTTTGCGGCGTTGGTAATCGCCTCTTGCCCAATACGATACAAGGTCGTTTCCACTTGGGGATCGATTCTTTCCTTAGACCAGTTTCCTTGAACGTCGACTTCAGGCGGTTCCTTCCAATCCCGACTTTCAGCGAGCCATCTTAAGGCTGGAACAAGCCCTAAATCATCCAACAAGGTAGGACGTAAATGAAAGACGATGTTATGAAGTTCTCTCATAATTCGTACCGCTTCATCCTTGGATTCCTCTAATAAGGCTTCTGCTTTGCGGGTGTCTTTGTGAATCCAACCCATTGAGACTTTTAAACGCATTGCTAAAGCAGCGAGGGACTGGCTTGTTTCGTCATGTAACTCTCTGGCAATCCGTTTACGTTCATCCTCTTGCGCCACAATGACTTTTTCTAACAGTTGGCTCACTTTGGCTTCCCGAGCTTTGAGTTCTTTCCAAAGGTTTACATTCTCAATCATCGTTCCAAGCTGACCGCCAATCGTTTGCAGGGTTGCCAAATCAGCGGAAATGAGTTCTTTGTTACTTAGAAGGTATATTGCACCTAAAATGCGATCATTGACAAAAATCGGGACCCCTGTAACCTGATAGGTTCGCCCGTCCTTATGTAAGGAACTTTTTGATAAGCATTGTCCTTGCTCAATCATTGAAAGGTCACATTCACAGAATTCACATTCCGAACAAGGGATAGCATGTTCAGTAATCCCAAGAGTAATTATGTTATTAATCTCCGTGGTCTCTCTAGAACGTAACTGAACCCATCCTCCACTTAAAGCAAGGTTTTCTACAATCTGAACTAGTGCGTCTTGGAGTACTGTGTTTATTTCTTGACCAAGTCGAATCGTTTCCGCGACCCCGTTTAATACCGAAAGTTCTCGGTTTTTAGTTCGTTGTTCCTCTTCTGCAACTCTGATTTTCGACATACTTTCTTCAAGTGCTGTAAGCATCCGATTGAAACTTTGAGCTAATTCTCCGACTTCATCCTTCGTAGTAATGGTTACTCGGTGATCCAGTTGACCCTCCTTAATTTTTCGTGTCAAAGCCGTAAGTTTTTCAATCGGAGAAGAGAGATATTTACCTAAAGCGCCTGCAGCTAAGCTACCTAAAATTACCCCAACTAGAGTTAGAGTGAAAATCGTTTCAAAGACACGTTTCAAGGTTGCCTGTATATAGTCCTCTTTATACCCAATATGCAGTTCACTCTCTAATCCATCGAGTAGTAATACTCCAACATCTTCGACTCTTCCGTCGTTTGAGGAAAAAGATTTTAAAGCTTGGGATTGATTAGGAGTAAGGCGGTTGAGTTCTACAAGGTCGGATGAGATATTTCCCTTAAACGTATGTAATATACTGCCATCCGGTAAGATGAGAAAGGCATACACCAACTGCCGATCTTCTTTTAATCCCTCAAGATTTCTTTGGACTGTTAAATAATTCCCGGTCAAAGCTGGGTTCGCGAGGTTACTGGCAACCACTTTAGCCAAGGAGATTTCCTTGTCCTGCACAGACTCGCGTAAGGCATTTCCGACAAAATGACTGATGAGGGGTACTGTCAATAAACCCATCACAGCAATGATGGCGACGATAACTATGGATATCTTATTGCCAAGTTTCATTCTGTCCCTCCGCTGAATAAGCCGAGACGAACAGCCCATATTCTTGCTTTTTCGAAGTCTTTATCATCAGTTGAAACAAAGCCTAGTGGCATTTCAGTTTGATCCCAATGATATAGCATACCTTTATCTTTACCTTCGGGTGCAAACTTTAACAATGCTTCCTGGATCTTCTTTACCACATCCGTTGGAAGAGAAGGGGAGACTGAAATGGTGCTGCTGGGAAATTCCTCAGACTCCGCCAAGATTCGAACCAGTCCTTTATTTGACAACTCTCGTCCCAAGGTATCTTGTATTCCTCCTGCGGCGTATCTTCCACTAATAACCGCGTTTGCAGTGTCGAAATGTGAACCGGCAAACGTATATCCTGTAAGATCTGTTAAGTTAACCCCTGCTTCGGTAAGCATGATCCGCGGAATGAGATAACCTTGTGTAGAGGTATCTGAGCCAAAGGTAAATGTTTTGCCCCGTAAGTCGCTTAGGGATCGTAGGTTGCTATTGGTCGAAGTTATAATTAGAGCCCGATATTCCGCTTTACCTTGTTCTGTTATGCCTCGAACAACGGCACGAACTCCATACTTTTGATGGGCTTTTAAGTAACTAAGTGTACCAATAGCTGCAATATCCACCCGTCCTGTGCCCAGTTCCTCAATTAGGTTTTGATTTGGGGTCATTGGTCGAAGTTCGAAATTATAACCTGTCGCTGTTTCTAAGTACTTCAGGAAAGGCGCATACATTTTCACATCCTCTGCTGGATCCATCCTACGATCATAGCTAAACGTATAGACGGGTGAAGTCACATCCATCTTGGCGGTAACCGGGTTTTGATCTTCCTGAGTGAGAGGAATGACGTTCTCTTTTGTTAACGTTGAACATCCCGTTATAGGCCAGAGAAAAAGAATCGTACTCAAGATTATTAATACTACCTTTGGCATACGTATTTGCTCCTAACCATTAATCTAAGTCTCTTTATCCTTACTAGTTCACTCCATGATGGTGCATAAATGACCTAAAGTCACGTATGGTTATCTTGTCAGTAGTGTAGTGCTTACACTCTAGTTTATCTAATTTGTGGTCGTTTGCAATCTTTGCCACTTGTTCAATAAAAAAACCTTAACAAAGATGGAAACAAACCCCTCCTCTGCACCACAATTGCAATTTCGCCTAATAATATCATCCTTTCAATTTTCATCTAGGAAAACACAAAAACCAGTAACCTCCTCAACATTCGCTGAAGGAGCGTTACGGGTTTGGGTTATTCCTTTCGCTAAAAATTTTTATTTTTACTATAAAAAATAACGTTATTACTGATACTAATCAAATACTTTTGTAAAATTAGTTTAATACATGTCCAATCTTTGAGTATTCCCGACGCTGTGTTCAAATGTTCCCTTTATATACTCGCCCATCAATTACTTTAATCCAACAAACACTAAGTATCTTTCTCTTCTGTAGGAGGACTTTCGAAACGCCCAAATTATTCCACTCTAATATTTCTGAACATTACCCTATGTCAATTTCGTGGTGCCAATAACATAATAGATACCCCGATTAAACAAACAACCGCTCCTATCCAATCGTAAATATCTGGTGCTTTCTTATCAATTCCCCAGCCCCATAAAACTGCAAGAACAATAAAAACCCCTCCATAGGCTGCATAAACTCTGCCGAAGTTCGGGAACTTCTGTAAGGTCGGTATTACCCCGTAAATAATAAGGATTAACCCTCCAATAATTCCATACCAAAATGGTCTTGCTTCCCTAAGCCAAAGCCATACCAAATAACCTCCGCCTATTTCAGCTAAACCAGCTAGAACAAATAGTATAATTGCGTTAAACACGAGTTAGCTCTCCTTAGTAATTGATTCCAAGAGACGTTTCACGTTGCCAAGGCAACAAGAACCCTCTGGATTGTTTACCTCACAGCCACAACGACCTGCTTTAGTATGTGCGGATATCTCGTCTAAGGCAGTGCTTTTGCCCGTTTCTTCTAATTCTTGTAGTATTCTTTTCCTAGTCCATCCGAAACAGTAACAGATGGGGCAGTCTTCGTTATCGCTTTTTGTGTAGACGTCGACTTTTAAGTCCTTTACTTCAAACATGCCTTTTTTATCGCTAAAATAAACTACGGAACAGGCTTTGTTGGTACACATTTTGTAAGAAGCTGAAGGTTCTAGCTTAGCTAATGCACTTGGCACTAATAGGCTTTTTATAGTAATAATTTTTATTGGTCTGCCCTTATCACCGCACTCAGGGCAACTAAACCCAAAGTCAAATTTGATTGGTTCGATTTGAATAGCACAACAGTCCCCCATTTTTTCCACAACCTTTTCCAAATAGTTATATTTATTATATCACGCTGAAAGTAGGACCTACGGTCTGGAATATGACAAAAACAGTATTCCTTCTTTGGTTCACTTTTTGCTTTTGCAATTAATACTGATGAATGAATAAACATTACGGGGAGAAAAAGTCCTTGGATAATCTTGTCATTCGGTCTTATAAACTCGAAACTCATAAACAAAAACGCACACTATAGCCCATAATCCACCCATGGTTAAACTTGTAACCATAGCACTTGGCGTATGGATACGGAGGTAAATCGGGCTAAGAGCTAAAAGAACCATCAGAACAATTCCGCATATAAGAATAATAACTTGGGATAGCCATGATTTGTTTCGCCCGATTATATATCCTGTTACGGCGTAAAAAGAAATGGCGGCAAGCAGAAATCCTGAACTTGGAGCTTGAAACGGCGTAAGATTTTCAAAGATATTGATATTTTCGCCACGGAAGAAAAACCGAAACAGATGATCAATAACTGTACCCCCGCCCCATGCTAAGGCCAAAGGAATCACATGTGCCCATTTCTTAGTTGTTACTCGCAGGACAACCACTCCAAGCACAAACCAAAGCATTATTGAGAGATGAGTACCAAGTGCATTAATCCCTCGCATTAAGCCAACAACCAAGGGGGTAGACGTTATGTCCAACCAGGAAACAACGAGGTTATCGAACTCGCCCACCTCATGGAAAACGAAATCCTGAATTAGACCCATTAGTATGATAAAAAGCGTAATAAAAATGAGACCTCCAACCGTAACAAAAAAACGCTGTTTACCTAAGGATAAATAATGACCAGGCAGTAGAGATAGTTGTTCTCGTAGCCAAGCCATTAAATACTCGTGCTTCTTGTATATATAGTAGAAGATTATAAAAATAACTACAGCCGTGGTTCCTAGCAATAGAGCATAGCGATGTATAATTGGTAAAAAGGTTTCCCAACGACTACTGAGGAACCGACCAAGAGTTATAAAGAGGGTTGTCCACAAGATTAATCCGAGATAAGCAAAGAAGGCGAAATTGCGATATTTTATTTGACTGAGTCCAGCGATATACCCGGAAAGATGGCGGACACCAGGAATAAAGTAACCGATAGTCAGGAGTTTCCCGCCATGCAATTGATACCAACTTAGCACTTTTTCCAACCGTTGGCCTCCAGCATGTTTCTTCAGATGTCCCAAGACTTTCTGCTGAAAGAATTTTCCCAAAATGTAGGCGATAGTAATCCCCGTAGCACTACCCGTTGCCGCTGAAATAATGGCTAGAAAAAGGTTAAGCTGACCGGAATAAGTTAAGAAACCGACAAAGGTCATAAGAAATTCATCGGGAATAGGAAGTCCTAAAATGGAAGTCCCTAAAATAACGAATAATCCCGCATAACCATATTGCGAAATATAGTGGATTAGAAGCTGAGAAGTCATGGGTTACTCCTTCATCAAAGGCTAATGCCGAGTTTAAGACGCTTTGCGTCGTTTAACATGTCTCCAACCTATGGTTAAAGCTAGCCCTAGGCCAGTTAAGCCCATAGCAATGAGAAAAACAAAACCTATGAGTGGAAGGCTAACTAGGGCGACAAATAATATTGATTGAGCTAACCATCTTGTAATAGCAGGGTACTCCAATATTCTTGGCGACAACACCTTGTTTCCAACAAATTGCATAACAGGAACAAGCCCAAGAACCGCTGCAATGACACCCAAGATGAGAATGAGAACTGCAATCGGAATACCAAACACCGTCAGTGTAAGTAAAACCGCAAAAGAAACGAGTAACATTACAAAAGCCGTGCCTATCCCGAATAAACGGATAAAAGCTGTAGAGAGTAAGTTTTCAGATGAACTTAAACGGTTTCTCATGAAGTAACCCAACCCAGTAAAGAAAACTATGCCTAAAAGACTAACCACTACTCTCAGAACCCAAATCCCAAATAGCAAAGCTCCAGCAAGCAAGGTCTCATTCATTAGCTTTTCCGTAAAGTTGACTTCAAATACTCCCGTCTTGGCACCTTTCAACGCTGAATTGTAAACATGTCCACCCAGGTCAATGACCAAATCCACTTGGGCTGTTGGCTCCAAATACACATTGCCATTAACCACAAAGACGGCATCGGTCACACTTCCGGCAATCCGGGCGTCAGCCCCAACACTAAGAACTGTTTCAACAGAATGACCTTCAGTAACAGTAATCGGATTGCCCCCCACCTGCGTAACGATCGCATCCGCTAAAGCATAGTTGGGTAAAGAGAACAGTAATATAGAGATAATAATTATTCCTAAGCCAAATCTGTATACGAATCTCATAAAGACACCTCTTTCAAACGGCTTCCCCGTAATAATGCTCGAATCATATAGATACCGAAAACACTTAAAAAGAAAGATGTAACCCCAATTCCCCAACTGGTTGTCGTTGGCAACAGCATCAGAAGAACCGTTTTTACCCGCCAAAAAGCATAGCCCGTTGCATAAAACAAATGAACGATTCTAAGAAGGAATGGTAACAAAAGAAGAAGCGGACTCCCCAACAGAACTAGAGTAATGAGCGTAAAAACACTCTGCTTGCTAACTTTTTGCTGCTCTTGCTCGACGGCGATAAGAATACGTTGTTCTAGCTCAATCGGCACTGGAGAGTTTTCAAGTGATCGCTGAAACCTTTCTTGAAGCATCTGAAACTCCCTCGCCACGTTCTGGCAATTCTGACAGGAAATCAGATGAGCCTTAATTTCGGCATGCTCGAAATTGCATAGTTCTCCGTCGATGTATTCAGACATCCGTTCCAAGCATTCTTGACATTCCAACTTTACCACTCCTTTTCCCGTTCTCCTTCAGAGAGGATCTTCCTTAATTGCAACCTAGCAGTATGAATTCTTGACTTTACTGTCCCGACTGGAACCCCCAAAATATTGGCGATTTCTTCATAACTGTATCCCTGCCACTCTCTGAGCACCAATGTTTCACGATATTCGCTACTGAGACGCTGTAAAGCATCCCGAATAAGTAAATGTTGATCCAATTGTTGGCTTGTCTCTTGCGATACAATGTCCAGTTCCGAGTCGGCTATTGGTGTCGGGTACTGCTTCTTAAGACGATCAAGGCAGGTATGAGTAATAATCTTATTGAGCCAGGAGTGAAAGGCGTGAGGGTTACCCAGTTGCCCGATTGAACGGTATATTTTTATGAAAACCTCTTGAGAGACATCTTCAGCCTCGCTCCGGTCTTGTAGTAAGGCAAAGACTGTACGGTAGACATAGGGAGTATAGCTCTTGACCAAAACAGTAAAGGATTGTTCATCTCCAGTTCTTATTCTTTCTATAAGTTTTAAGTCAAACTCGGTCACAGCATTTTTCCATCCCCTCGCCCCATATACTTCGGGAGAGTTTAAAACAATAAGTAAACAGTCTATTCATAATGTACTTAAAATGGAGGAAAAATTATATGAATTTATTTGACCTTTCCAGCTACCACCTCATCAATCAATGGGCTGGACATCATCCGGTTGTAGACAAAATTATGGCTTTCTTTGCCCAATATGCTT
>JAJYAS010000064.1:7400-10250 GCA_021779415.1 Bacillota bacterium | reverse complement strand
TCGATGGAGGTATCGCCCCGCCATCCATTGACCTGCGCCCAACCGGTGATGCCGGGTTTAACCTGATGTTTGACCATGTATTTGGGAATTTCTTCTCTAAACTGTTCGACAAAGAAAGGGCGTTCAGGCCGGGGCCCCACAACACTCATGCTGCCGAACAAAACATTAAAAAACTGCGGCAATTCATCAAGACTGGTCTTTCTGAGAAAAGTGCCGAATTTTGTCTTACGCGGGTCATCGACAGTAGTCCAGACGGTCGCCGCCGAGTTATCTGTAGCTACGCGCATGGAGCGGAACTTGAGCATGTCGAACGGCCGGTTGTTCAGACCTACCCGCTCCTGCCGGAAAAACACCGGGCCTGGCGAGGTTAGCTTGATGGCGAGGGCAATACATATCATCACCGGTCCGGTAAGAATGATTGCAACCGTTGAGGCACAGATATCGAACACACGTTTTAGAAACCTGTTGAACGGGTCGTCAAGCGGAATATTGCGCACATTTAAGAGTGGAATCCCGTCAAATTCTTCAATCATCGGACTGCCGGGGAGGAATTTGTTGTAATCGGGGATTATCCTGACCCGCACACCAGCTTTTTCACACTCTTCCACAAGGCCGCCGTACTTCTTATAGGCATTGAGGGGCAATGCAACCACCACTTCATCGATGGACTGACTCTCCAGAAGCTCATATAATATTGTGCAGCCGCCCAATACGGGCTTGCCCACCACCGAATTGTCCTGTTTCGCTTCATCGTCATCAAGAAAACCAACTACCTTATAACCGAAATCCCGGTGTGCCCTGACCTTGCGGGCAAACTCGATACCCATAGGCCCTGCACCGATGATCAGCATATGCTTCTGATTGTAACCGCTCTGCCTTAGATAACGAAGTGTCCGGCGGATGATGTATCGTTCCAGCAAGAGGAATAAGAGACCGAATGCTGCAAAGAGGAGAGAGACCTCGCGGGAAAATTCCTGGCTTTTGTGGAGGAACAGCGTGCTGAAGATGATGACGATGCCCACCAGGTGGGCACGGGTGATTATCAGCACCTCCTTGCGGTACATGCGGCTCCGCATGGGAGAGTATACATCTAGGAAGAAATAGACAATCAGGAGTAACGGCACCATCCAGAGCGGTCCAACGATGTATTTGGGGCCGGTCAGTCTGAACTCTTCAGTGCTCAGCTTCAACAGAATTGAGCCTGTGTATGCGAGCAGAAGCGAGGTTGCATCCAACGAAACCTGCATTATATTGAGAAAACGCTGATGTTTTCTGATCATGATTAAACCTGTTGATACGTATATTTATAAGCCGATACAGAGATTATCGTTCCCCAATCGACCCTGCAATGAAACGGCAGACACCCCTGAAACCGGCATAATAGCGAAAAATAGATCAAGAAGCATCAACAATTTGCAACAAGTCCACTGGCTTCTCCTGCAAGAGCCCTTCCTCCCCCAGGACTCCACGTTTAGCCACAGGACCGGCTCCGTGTTGGAACAGAGGAGGTTGAAGAACCATTGGGAAAACTCCTGCTGTGCGCAGCCAGGCTCAGGCACATTGCTGGAACACAGTGGGGAACAAATCTCAACTTCGATCTTCTGAAAGAACAGGAAATGGAGCTCAAACTTGCAATGAACGAGAGAACCTGATTTCTGACAGGCACTGCCAACAAAAAAGAGAAAAGCTCTTTACACTACCGATTCTTGATGTCGTTCAGACCGGTATCGCCGCATGGCCGTTGAACCATCTTGCACCAACTTCATACCGCTATAATCCATCGGTTTGTGGATGGCGGTCACCATGATGCCGCCGTCCATCCGCTCATGAAATGTTGCGTAATAGACCTGCTCAATAACGGCATAAGTCAGCTTATCCACATTAATGATATGAAAATGCGTGGCAACCAAATGCCGAACAACGGCAGAACCAATGAATCCGGTGCCACCGGTAACAAGGATATTCCATGATGTAGTGTGTTCCTTCGTCGTTTTTGGTCCCTCAGGATCTCTGATTATTGCCTTTCTCTGCGAATTTCCGCGCCTCCGTGTGAGAAAAGCCTTTTATTTTTTTCCAGTATCCTTTATTCATACTCAATTTACGCTTTAACCACAGCGGCATACCCCGCTCACGCTGACCTAACTTATATCCGAGCAACTTCAGTCCGGAGCGAACGATGGCAGACGGGATCAGCCATGGAGCATGCTTGGATAAATAGCACGTTTCTGAAATGACAAACTTTTTACCCTCTCCCTCCGGCTTACCCAGTGATGCAATAAACCACTTTTCACGGGTGTGGAACACGCCGATATCAAAATAGCGCTCAAACTCTTCCTGCATGCTGTAGTTATGGGAATGGTAGCAGGTAGCATCACCGGCATAGGCAACCTTCCAGCCCGACTGTAGCATCCTGGCAGCAACAAAGGTATCTTCACCAAATATAACATCCGAGGGGAAACCGCCAACCTCCATCAAGGCGATGCGGCGGTAGGCAGCAAAGGAGTTGGAAATAAAAGCGGCCTTGATGCCTAGTTGAGCAATATCATCCTTTGATTTTATTGATGACCCTGCCGGGTAGTTGAACAAACGGGCATGGGCCGCCAGCGGCGATGCATCAGCATGGGGCAGTTGACGACCGCACACAGCACCAACTTTCTCATCATCAAAAGGCTCCAGGATGTTTTTAATGGCATCCGGTGAGGCAAGGATGGCATCCTGTGTCATGTAGATAATGATATCGGCATTAGGGCAAAGGGTGAGGGCTAATTGACGGGTGGCACCGTGGTTAAAGGATGTGCGGGGGATGACATGCAACCTTGCCCCGTTGGCTTCAAAGAAAGCAGTTGATGC
>JAJYAS010000064.1:0-7390 GCA_021779415.1 Bacillota bacterium | reverse complement strand
CCAGAAAATCAAATAGAACAAAAGACTGACGCTTCAATGCATCATGAAAACTGACCTGTTCTTGAACGGCGTTCAATGTGGGTAGACAAAGAATAACCTTCAAAGCGCCTCCACCAACTTGGGTAATTCTTGAAAGAATAACAAGAACCTATTTATATAGTGCCAAATATTTGCAGCAAATTATCTTTAAAACCCTGAATATCAGAAACAACGAGGTTAGGATGTTCTATCCCCTCTGCGCCCACTGGCGTTGATAGAACTTTAAGCCCTGCATCGAGCATTTCGAGTGTCTTAACTTTTATACCAGCTCCAGATATTAATGGCACTATACCAAGAACACATTTTACAAAGAATTGACTGGGGTCTTCTATAAAACCTGTAACCACAATACGATCTGACGTAAGGGCTTGCACACGGGCCGAAGGTGCGTTACCAACAACATATAAAGTAAGATTTAACTGGTCAAGAAGACGACCAAATTGTTTGACAAATATGAGCACGGCTTCTTCATTTTCGCTTCTGTTCATTGCTCCCCAGAAAAGTAATGTTCTTGGTTCGGGCGGGTTTTCTAGGCGCATTTGCCTAGCTACAGTCACAAAAGGTGAAATATAGGGTCGCACAACAGATATTTTCCCTTTTGGTACAGAAAACAATGACTCAAGAAGTTTCTTATCTTTACTAGACTGGACGATAATTTTGTCGCACACGCGATAGAGGTAAGATTCAAATGAGATTGTTTTATAAAGATCAATTGAATTAATAAGAAAGTACAATAAACTCTTTGTACTTTTTCTGAGCAATGACTGGGTAAGTAAATCATGGCTGCTAACAACAAGTGTAGTGTGTGTAGACTTGTTTTTAATAATATCTTTTAACAGAGCAGCAGCATGGGTAAATTCGAAGTGAATAATATCATAGCTTTGAATAGTGCCTTTAAGTTGAGCAATGACTGAACTACTGAATCTACTCTGAATTTTTAATGGAAATAACGCACCGGAAGAAATAGCATTGCATAGCTTACGAATACCGGTGAGTCGCTCAACAAATATCAGTTGAGTGTTTCTGAGCTCATGCAAGGCTGGCTCATCTACTTCGCTGCTATTGGCAATAACCACCAAATCTACCGTGCAGGAACGATCATACTCTTCGAGAAATTTATACGCCGTTTTGTGACCGGCATAGCCACTTGCAAGAGAAGGAAAGTGTGCGCTTATAAACAGCACCTTATTACGTTTATCAGCTATTGACATGCGATGTAAATGCCTCAAGTATTCTTTCAGCGGTTATGGTTGATGTGTCGGCATCCTTGTCGTAGCTGCAGTAATCGTCGGAGAGTGAAACAACCTTTACGCCTGTGCCGAAGGTACCAATTTCAGTGGCGGAGGTTGGTGCATAAAAGCTGGTATTTTTGATACCTTGAGCAATCGCAAGATGCAACGCTAAGCTGTCGCTTGTAATGACATAGTCACAGTTTTTAATAATTGCAGCAAACTGAAGGAGTGTGTTGCCAGAGCCTGTGTCATGAAGGTGCGGAGAACGAATTTCATCTATGATAGCGCGATGACGAGCTATCTCATCCATACCACCGAGAAGGTAGACCTTTGCTGGTTTCCCCTGAATACGCATAGAAAGTAAGCTTCTGATAAGTGTTGTTGCCTCCTCAATACGAAGCTGTTTTGATGCCCACCGCGCGCCTGACCCGCTATTAAGAGCAATGCAAAAATAATTTCGATCAAATTGACCACGCATTGCATGTTCAATAATGAAGGAATTATAGAACAGGGGTTCCTTAACTGTAATATTTAGCATACGAGCTAAAATATCGTTGTGCTCTAAGGTGTTCTTTTTTTTAAGTTCATCTGCGATTGCTTTCCCGTAGTTGGATATCAGCCCCATATCAAACCATATTGCAGCATCCTCTGTGTAATAGGTTACACCGTTATTAAGATAAGCACCAATAAGTCTGTCGAAGGTTATTGATTCCAGATTTTGCAATACAGCAACTTCGTCATCAAGAGAAATAACCAAATCGAAATGAGGCTTGGTAAATTTAGTTGACTTGACTTTATCAATATATATATTTTCAATGTAGGGGTTAAAACGCAGTAGATCGCTTGATAGAGTTGATGTTAGCCAACTGATAGAAGCCTTGGGATATTTTTGCATCAATCCAGTAAGAATATAAGCTGTTCTTACGACATCGCCTAGTGCCCCAAATTTAAGAATAAGAATTTGCATATTCAGTCCTCAACATCTCCATACTATTGATTTTTAATTGGTTGTATCCGTAATAATAAAACGCTAACATAGTCCAGAAAAAATAATGCACATAATTGGGTTCCAAATTATAGTTTATAAAAAATATTGTAATTGAAATTAAGAATGGTACTTTGTCAGGATGCACAAGTCTGTTAATACTAATAAAAATATATAACATATAAAATAGCACACAAAATACTATTATAATGCCATAATCAGAATATATTTCGAGAAAGATATTATGCACAGTAGCGTCATCTAGAGGAGTAAAAGAAAAGCCACCCCTAGCAAAGTAATCATATATAATGGTTTTGTTGTATTTAATGCCATTACCTATAAAGACCACAAGAACTGAAGGCAAGTAGCTTAATGTCGCTAATATATACGCCCACCTGTTAAGGTCAGATAAAGCTGCGTAATTTTCACTATAGGGATTCAATTTTGACAGATAATAGTTAATTAGATTTTGATTTATTGCATATAAGAAGCTGCCAGTAAGAACTAATCCTAAAATCGTACGTATTCTGATGTTTTTAAAATTGAAAACCATATATGATATAAGCAATGCTAGAATAGGGCCACGTGCTGCCAACAATATCAATGTTATGACATACACAAAACCAATGAGAAGTCTATTTATGCGCTTTTTAATATAAAAAATGAATGGAAATATTATTGATAGTTGTGTTGCAAAGAAAGTGCTAAAATCAGAGTACGATATTATTTGGTAACCACCATACCATGGCCGTGTAATAGTTAAATAAGATAATATAATAGGTACCAGTGTAGTTAAGACTAACAATCTTGCGACTTCAACTGCCGATACTTTAAAATAACTCAACACTTCAAAAATACTTATTGAAGTAACAATAATTAGAAGGATATAGTAAAAATAAACATTAAATATGCTATAATTTAAAATAGAAACAACAAGAAAAACTATAAATAGTGCCCACAAGTATTTAAGTTTTAATTTATTATGTAGTGATAAGGAATACAATAATATTATTATAAAGCAAAGACCAATCAATAAGTGAGGAACTCTAACTACAAAGCCAATGTCAATTGATATTAAATCCTTAAAGGTAAGGAATGTAAAATATAATAGCAGTAAAAAAAACACTATTATCTTAGATGTAGTCATCATACATTAATAATTGATGTCATGTTTAATAATTATGCCATTACAAAAACCTTTTTGAGCGGTTATGTAGTTCGTTAAAGACCATTTTTGTAATATTAATTTTGCTATAAACTTACATTGGTAAAAAACTATGGCATATAAATAGTATATTAGTGACATGTGCTTTTTAATAAAATACAATAAATTACGGTGACCATAATAAAGATAAAAGTCTGACAATATCCCCCCTGTAGAACTGCTGACTTTATGCCACAATAAAGCGCTGGGGTATGTATATAGTGCAATTCGATTCTGTAAAGCTCTGTAACAAAAATCTGCGTCGTCTGAATACACAAAGTATTTTTCATCCATAAAACCAATTTTATAAAAAACTGATTTTGATATCATCATGCAGCATGTCGGACAATAATTTACACGCAATGGACTTTTAAATTTACCGTCATCAATACTATTCTCTCCATAATGTACCGTAATATAACCATTTATTTTTTTAAAATCCCCCCCAGCGCACCATATTTTTGAGGGTTCATCATAATAATACATTTTAGGTACAATCATTTCACAATTGCACTCAAGCATTCCATTTAAAAGGAACTGAAGCAAATTTTCTTTAAACACCGTATCATTATTTATCAATAAAGTGTATTCACATTCATTTTCAAGTGCCGCCTTAATCCCTTGATTATTACCCTTTGCAACACCAACATTATCATTATTTTTTATAAAAACTGCATTAATATTGTATAAAGACACGCAACGTTGCGCTTCGGTTACTGCTTCATCATTAGGTGAATTATCAATTATATAAACAATAAAATTTTTATATGTTTGCTTTGCAACACTTTCAAAAAAATCAGATAAAACTTCTTTTCCATTATACAGTACCGTTACAAGTCCGATTTTTGGTTGCTGATGCATCACTTATACAATCCCTTTTCCTTCATTTCGAGGATGCTTTTTTCGTATCTATCCTGCTGTACATCTTGAGTATTAACCCAATCTACAAATCGATTAATCCCCTCCTCAAAAGGTACTTTGGGTGAATATCCAAGCTTATCGGTAATCTTTGACAAATCAGCAAAATTATCACGAATGTCGCCAAGTCGATAATTTCCACTTACTGTAATAGCGGCATCACTTTGGTATGCCTTTTTAAGGGTCTGAGCAACAGTCATAACATCAGTCCGTTGGCCAGAGCCGACATTAAATACATAATAATCAGCTCTATCATCATGAATTGCCAGAACAGTTGCGTCTACTACGTCGTCAATATATACAAAATCCCTGCTTTCAAGTCCGTCTTCAAATACGTTTATGTCATTATTGTTTTTTATACGTGTTGAGAATATTGACAAAATACCCGTATAAGGATTTGAAAGCGATTGTCCGGGGCCATAGACATTTTGATAACGCAATGCCACCGATGGTATCGATAATGATTTCCCTACGGTTAAAACTAATTGTTCTTGATTTTGCTTCGTGATGCCATATACGGAGGACGGGTGAATTTTACTCTCTTCATCGGTTGGCATGAGCGCCACATTAGCGCTACAGAAAGGACACTTTACATTAAAATCGCCGCGTGCCATGTCTTTGTGGTGCCTGGCATCAGGGTACACTACCCCACATGAGCCACAATTATACTTACCCTCACCATAAATTGACCGAGATGATGCAACAATAATTTTTTTGATCGTATGCTTTTCGTTTGCAAGGATATCCAGCAGCAGGGACGTACCACGAATATTTACGTCAACGTACTTATCAATTGCATACATTGACTGACCTGTGCCTGTTTCGGCCGCTAAATGTACAACGATATCCTGGCCGTCAAGCGCTTTTCGCCAGTCTTCCGAATTACGCACATCGCCTTTAATAAAATTGACAATTTTTTCAATAGACGCAAACAGTGGAGAACTGGCAGGGTGGATCTGTTCGGATAAATTATCGAAAACAGTTACGGTATACCCGATAGCAACTAATTTGCGAGCCAGGTTGGAACCAATAAAACCAGCCCCCCCAGTTATCAATACTTTCATCAACTTGCTTTCTCCCAAATATTAGTAGTTGTGTTGAATCGTTTTATTATTTTTGCGGGGTTACCAGCAACAATTGAATAGTCTGGGATATCACGTGATACAACTGAATTTGCGGCAATAACACAATGCTTTCCAACTTTAACTCCAGGAAGAATTACGCTGTTATTATATACATATGATTGATCACCAATTTCGACAGGTTTTACCTGAATTTGTTGTAGATTTATTGGAATGTCAATATCCGTATACAAATGATTAATATCAGTAATAGTAACATTAGACGTAATTACAACGTTTTTACCGACTGTGATACTTCTGGAACAAGTTATATGAGCGTTCTGATGAATTTGTGTGTAATCACCGATTATTAATTGTGGTTCAAACCTCTGGTTGCCGTAATTTGGTATTAATTCGATACGACAGTTTTTAAAAATGATTACATTACGTCCTAGTTGAACATATTTCATTCCAGATAACAATAATGGCTTATCTATAAAAGTGTTTTTACCAACAGATTTTAGAAAGATGCTATAAAACAACTTCGTTTTCAATTTAAGATATACTCTCTTTAAATACAAGAATATCTCATATATATCTTTATTAACTATTTTATTAATTATTTCACCCATAATTACCCTTTATAAAAATATATTTAATATTCTGATAATTTCAGATTATTACGGAAGCATTTCTATTAACAAGATACTAACTTAATATAAGTTCTCTCTCTTTGTTATTTATGGCTTCTATCTTTTCAACACACAAATTACTTTCAGTTTCAAACAACTTCATGTTTTTTATAATAAAATAAATTGTCATAAGCAATGTCAGCTGTAGGCAGGGAAACCCTGCTTTATAACCTTTTTTAATAATATAATGTTTTAGTAAAAAACCACATAAAACAATGACCGGGTAAAATACATTTCTATTAGGCGTATTATGAAAACATATTTCTACGTCTGTATAACGATTAATTGTATTGAGATACGACGATGCCGTATTAGAAATAAAGTGATGCACAAAATATTTATCCGACAACGTAAATATTCTGTCAGTTGAAACTGTAGGCGTCCCAAAGCAGTGTATTACATTGTTACTAAAGTCCAAGCAATTACGCTTGAATATTTTGTTAGTTCGTGAACTAAAAGCATCATAACAGAATTTTCCATAAAAATAGTTTTTTCTATCAATGCTTATTATGTCGTGTTGCCCAGATTCAATTACTTTTTTAATTTCAAGCAATGTATTTAAATCAAGCATTTCGTCTGCGAAACCCCAATATATCCAGTCAGTTGCAATATTTTTATATATCAAATTAAGCATTTTCTGGTTTTCAACATAATCAAAATGTTCTTCACGAATCAAAATATCACAGCCATATTTTTGCGCAATTTCAACCGTTTTGTCGGTGGATTTGTTATCAGCGACAAGAATTCTTCCGAAATCTTTAAAGTTTCTTATGACGCGATCAATCCTATTTTCTTCGTTAAAGGTAAATATTACGAATGTTATATTAGATATATACTTGGTATTATCGTGCATGGCCAAATCCTGATCTCTTAAACAAATAGACACATATAATAATTTGCGAAATAAACAACGGAAATCCAATTGTGTACGTATTCAGCATTTTGCTATAAACTAATATTAAAAATATAATGGGCACAAATAATACGCCATAAAATGTTGCTTTGATCTGATCCACCATCTGCTCATTGATAGACATATGGACGGATATCGCGCCAATTATAAAATTTCCTGATTCAATAAGAATGCCTAAACCAATAACGGATGAGTACTGCAAAAATATTTTACTAGTAATCAAACTGATTATAAGGTTTTTAAACAACATACCTATCATGAATATTATAACAATTACAAACATGGCATACTTTAAATATCTACGTGTATATTCGCCATGGGATTGATAAATACGGGGTAAATATAT
>JAJYAS010000063.1 GCA_021779415.1 Bacillota bacterium | reverse complement strand
TATATCGGGTATTTCAGGAAGAAATTTGATTTCACTAAGCTAATAAAATGGCAGACAGATTATCTCTATGTTTATTTCATTTGGACAGCAATTGTTGCCTTCATATTTCCGATTGTTTTTAGGTTTAATTAATTCGTTCACTAGGAATCAGTCGAAAAACGACGTTGGTGGTGAAATCCTTGATATAAGCGGCTCGTAGAGTAGGATATTATTTTTATCGCGTCGTCATGTGTGTGGAAATATATTTAATTTGTATTGCCAGATCGTTTTTTTGGACGGTTTGGCTTTTTTGCTTTTTAATTGGATGAGTGAACACGTTCACCTAAATCTAAACATCGGGACTTTGTTGGGGGATTCTAATCCCACCGAAGCAGAGTGTTGAAAGTGTAATCTTACTTATTCGGTTAAACGCATGGTGTTTTCAACATAGGACTTAAAATATGTTGCTGCAGGCGACATGTACCCATTTGTTCGACAAACCATTTGAATGACTATTAAACAATGAGGTTTACGGACGCGAATAACTGAAATCTTCTGCATATCAAGTCCTGGCATGAATGGGATGAGTGCAACGCCAAACTTTGCTCCAACAAGTCCAGCAACGGTCCGTTCTTCAAAAGCTTCGAAGGACATTTTCGGATGAAACCCAGCATCATGGCAAAGCCCTTCAATGACATCATGTAGTGCAGATTCAGGCCTATAAAGGATAAATGGATCATTGGCGACCTCACACAAATCAACTTGCTCCGTGCCTGCGAGCCTGTGGTCTTTATGAACAATTAAAAATAGCTCTTGGTTCATGATAGGGAAAGTACTTAGATTTTCATGGGATTCCTGCGGCGAGCAGAAGCCAACGTCAATTTCTGCTGACTCTATCTTGCTCAGAATTATCTTTGTGGTATCTTGTGTTAATTGAAATCGTATTTCGGGTGTCTCGTTTTGAAATTCACCAATCAAATCCGGTATAAAACTTGATCCGAGCGGTTGAATAAACGCAAGTGCGATGGTGCCATGAAAAGGATCGACCATATTGTTAATTTCTTGCTTTGCTTCGGCTATCTCCGACATAGCTTGATTTACATGCTTTAGGAAAATTTCCCCGTAGCGGTTTAAGACCACACCCCGGCTTTTTCGTTCGAACAAGGGAACTCCTAATTCCTCTTCAAGCCGAGAGATCGACCGACTCAATGCAGATTGTGAGAGGGATAATTCATCGGCAGTCTTTGTAAAGTTATTTATACTTGCCAATGTCTGAAAAAATTTAAGTTGATGCCAATCCATGTGTACGTACTCCTTGATGCATACTTGATATTACAATTATGCATCGATATCATGCAAAAGACAATTAGATGTGCATAGCTTGCAGTGATATAATGAGCAAGTTGTTTAAAAATTAATAGAGGAAGTGTTTCAGCTTGCACAAAGAAAAGTTATGGACTAAGGATTTCATTAGCATTACCGTTATCAGTTTTTTTATTTTTCTTGTCTTTTATGTATTACTGACAGCTCTACCTTTGTATTTGGTAGGTACACTTCATGCAGGCACTGATAAAGTAGGTTTGGTGGTTACACTTTTTTTAGTGGCAGCTATTATTATTCGGCCTTTTGCGGGGCAGTGGGTGGGCAAAGGTTCTCAGAAAAAGATTCTTGTTTACTCGGCTATTGCGTTTCTAATTGTGACGATGCTTTATCCATTTGCAACTAATATTTGGGAATTACTCCTTCTGCGTGTTTTCCATGGGATAACTTTTGGTATTATTACAACTGTTAAAGGAACGATTTGTGCTGAACTTATTCCGACTTCAAGACGCGGAGAAGGATTGAGCTATTTCTCAATGGCTATGAGTCTAGCTATGGTGTTTGGCCCATTTATTGGGCTTATTCTTGCCAATATGAATGCTTACAATACCGCTTTCGTCATTTGTATGATTATTTCAGCGGTAAATATCGTTCTTGCTCTGCTCATGAGAATTCCTCAAGGTGCAGGAGTGATTATTCATTCAGAGAAACGTGGATTTTCCTGGAATGACCTATTTGACAAAAAAGCTGCGCCGTTTGCCTTTGCCACATTTATTTTAGCGTGTGCATATTCAGGTATTTCAGCCTTTTTACCTTTGTACGCAAAAAGTTTAGGTTTAGTAACAGCAGCCAGTTATTTCTTCCTGGTATATGCAGTATTTATTCTGATTTCCCGCCCATTTTCGGGACGCTGGTCTGATAAATGGGGCACAAAAATTATTATTTATCCTTGCTTAATTCTTTTTGCAGTTGGAATGTTCCTATTAAGCCAAGCCCACTCGAGTGGCTATATTTTGATGGCTGGAGCTATTATTG
Source organism: Bacillota bacterium (assembly GCA_021779415.1). The sequence goes on along the minus strand of JAJYAS010000063.1, from coordinate 7,969 downwards.
GTATCGGTTATGGTTCGGTAACGCCAATATTTCAAACACAAATCATTAGTTCGGTGGAGCCGCAACGGGTAGGAATCGCTAACTCTTTATTCTTTAACTCGATGGATGCTGGAATGGCAATCGGTGCGTATACTTTAGGCATCGTAGCGGGTGTTGCAGGCTATTCTAGCATTTATGAGGTGGGAGTTGTGTTGATTATTGTTGCTGGCCTTCTATATGTTGCTCTAACACAAAAGAGAAAAACTGAAGCGAGCGAGTTAAGTCTGTCGTGACTTTTCTTTGCTTATGGTGCTTTTCTGTCATTTATCTATTTGTTTTGATACAAGCACGAAAAGGTGCCGGAATTCAAACGGCAGCTTAATAAAAGGGAAAGTTAGGTATTCTTAGATGTTATGTACGAGAATTCTAGTTGCTTATGATGGGTCGGACTTGGCAAAAAAATCGTTGGAGAAAGCCATTGAAATTGCTAAGACAAATCCTATAATTGAGATTCGCGTTTTACACGTTATGACTATTCCAGCTCAGGAGGTAATCATATCAGATGCATATCAGAAAATGCATGATGATATAAGCCGATGCGGGCTGAAGGTTCTTAGCCATGCTCAATCGGTACTAACGTCCATACCTAATAAGTTCCAATGTCTTCAAGAAGAAGGGTCACCCGCTCATGTAATATTAGATTATACCAAAAACAGCAAATGCGACTTGATTGTTATGGGGAGCAGAGGACTGAGCGGATTTAAGGAATTTCTGGGGAGCGTCAGTCATACCGTTGTTCAACAATCCCCAGTTGCTGTACTACTTGTAAAGTAGAACAGCAACTAGTTAAACGTTCTAAGGGTAAACCTGTGGACTTGCAAAGAAATTTTAGTACTAATAATTGGTACATTCAGGAACAGATCGGTTGCAACTGATCTGTTCCCGTTTTGAGAAAACACTTTCGTTATCCAAATGAAAACTAATCCGTCTTAATTGTAGAGATATCAACGTAGATAACCATATCTTAGGGTTTGTCTGTTAGAATAGATTATATATTAATGACTATCCAAACGATTAATTTAATTGTAAGCTGTGACGAACCGTTACCTGTCGGCCTCGGTCAGACATTCTCTGGAGACCTTTAAAATATAAAAGTTTGGTAATATTGCTCGTGGCTACTGAGATTATATGCTTAAATCACAGGGAATCCGCGAGCCGGAAAGCATGGAATATGTAAACATAAGAAAGAGCTACTGGAGAACATCCAATAGCCCTATCCTATCTAAATCCCTAACTAACATGCAATTTAGAGATTTGGGTTTCTGTTCTTTTCAAAGTATTATCGACAAGTTACAGCGTAGACTGGGGAACAGCCGTGTACCGAACAGTACGCACGGTGGTGTGGGAGGTCGACCATTCGAATAATGAGTGACGTCCTACCCGGTCATTTTAATACCTGCGTGCTCCGAGATAACGGGAGGAGTAAAAGCTATCACTGAGACTAGATATTTCAACACCACTGCTGGGGTTACTGGCTTGAATAAACCGGCCCCCCCCCATATAAATGCCCACATGGGATGCACCCTTAGCATAAGTGGAGAAAAATACCAAGTCGCCAGGACGAAGGTCATTTTTGCCGACTGCAGTTCCCGAGGCGAATTGCTCAAAAGATGTACGTGGAAGGGATATCCCAGAACTAGCGAAGACATACTTGGTAAAACCAGAACAGTCTAAGCCACTTCGAGTTGTTCCACCAAAAACATAGGGCGTCCCTTGTAAACTGAGTGCGCGATCGACGATGGTTGAAGAACCACTGCTTCCGCGAGAGATTGAAAAAGCAACATTGACAGGTTGATTGCCCGGGCCCTTAGCAATCACTTGATCGACAGGAGTTTGAGTGATCTTTTCATTCAATACCTGCTTGGTAACATCTATACCATTCTTTTGCACATAAGAATAAGTAACTAGTTTTGAACCATTACTACCTTGAGTGATGACCTTTGTTTGGCCACTCCTTAAACTGTAATCAGTATTTGTTACGACATCATAGGGAATTGTTTCTGAACCCGAAAAGGTTCCCTGACTTACGACAGTAAGATAGGGTGTAGAATCAACAAGCTTTATTATTTGGCCAGGTTTCAACTTCGTGTCTTTAGTTACTCCTGGATTACCAGCTAAAACTTCATCGGTCAACATATCATTTTTGCGGGCGATAAGCCACCAAGAATCATTGGATAGAACAGTATACTCCTTTGTCGTTATTTTACCGTCCATCAACACTTTAAAAGCTTGATCAATTTGTTTCACTTGATCGGGTTGGACTTCAGCCTCTTCGACACTAACCTTTTCCGCGAAATTAACGGAAGTGACTTTATTTTCTTTACTGGGTTTGACGTAATTGTCTTCATATTCTTTAAGAACTTTATCGGCATCTTCTTTGCTGGGTAAGACTGCTATAATGGAACCGTCAGCATCTAGCTTATAACCATCAAGATAAAACTTTAATTTACCTTCCAACGTCTTTTCGCTCAAGGCAGACTCGAGATAGACCGCTGGATAAACCCTGACATTTTCGTAGGTAACTTGGTCATGTGTTTTGGCAACGAGCCCAAATGGCTTGCCTTGTTGTTTCAGAACCGTTTCAACAAGGTTTTGGCCGGTAGTAACATTTCGAACTAAACCAATCTGTTGACCGTTAATCATAACGGCAGTCGCAGAAGTCGTTGTCGAAAGATAATAGGTGAGCCCGCCAGTGAGGATAATTGTAAGAGATAAACCACCGATGACCTGTGGTGATTTCCATAGAACTTTTTTTCGAGTGTTGCGGAAAAATTGATGGATAAGCTCTTTTTTCCGAGTCCAATTGAAATGTTTGATTCGGATAAGTACTAAGCCTTTTAATCGTGACAGGACTGGAGACAAATGCATATTTTCTTACCTTTCTTAGCTTACGAGGTTAGTTGACGGATTCGGGCAAAAAGGTGTAAGCCCGACGCGGATGTGCGCGTTTCACCCCCATAAAAGATCCCCCGCTCTAGGTATACCTAGATTCAGCTTTCACTTCCCTTTCGTCGATATAACATTACATATTCGACAAAATATGTAATTGTCCTTCAAATTAATTTATGAAATACATGGTAATTCGGGAGGAACCGGCAACAATTAAATAATGAAAGTAATGTATTCATTATTAGAGAATAGGTTCAATAAAAGGTGAATCTGAATTGGGAACGGAGGAATGTCGTGTTCTGCGTCGGGTCCATATGTGGAGAAATGTTGGTGAGGAGGGGCTGTGTTGGGAATATTTGAATTTGAAGGAAATAAACCGTTGATTGGGGAGGGTAGTTTTATACACCCTGAGGCAACAATTATTGGAAAGGTCATTCTAGGAGAAGGTTGTTATGTAGGTGCAGGGGCCCGCATTAGAGGGGACTGGGGCCAGATCGTAATCGGTCGTGATTCTAACATTCAGGAGAACTGCGTCATTCATGTCGGTGTAGGGGGAACAGCGAAATTGGGCGTCCGGAGTCATATTGGGCATGGTGCAATTTTGCATTCAACTACCTTGGGGGAACACGTATTTGTAGGAATGGGATCAATAATCATGGACCGAACCGAAATTGGCGAGGGTTGCTGTATTGGAGCTGGGGCTGTGGTAACAGAAAATAGAGTAATTCCACCCCACAAACTAGTTGTGGGAGTGCCAGCGAAAATAATCGGGGATGTATCGGAGGAAATGAAGAAGACCCTGGAAGAGGCAACCTCCTACTATATTGGTTTGTCGCCTCGCTGCAAACAAGGATTAAAAGAGATCAAATACTAGAGTATTTTCCGTGCGAGAGTATAAAAAGGAGGCAACCTTTGCCGCCCCCTTGACCCGCATTAGGTATAAGTTTTACCACTATTATGAATAGTGGTAAGATAGTGTATGGAAGGAGGGGATTTTCTGTGAAAATCGCCATTGTTTATCACAGTAAGACTGGAAATACCAAAAAGGTAGCAGAACTCATTGCGCAAGGTGCGAACATAATTGAAAATGTCGAAGCAAAATGTATGTCCATCGAAGAAGTTGATGATGAATTCTTAACCGAGGCCAAAACAGTTATCTTTGGGTCACCAACGATCGCGGGCACTTTTTCATGGCAAATAAAACAATGGTTGGATACAGCAAGAACTTTCAAGTTTGGCGGAAAACTAGGGGCCGTTTTTGCTACAGCAAATTATGTCGGTGGTGGAGCAGAAGTAGCAGAGTTAGCTCTGATTGCAGAGTTGCTGGTAAAAGGGATGTTGGTCTATTCGTCTGGTGCTGCAGAGGGGCAGCCTTTTATTCACTATGGTCCTGTATGCATTCAAGAGGGGGATGAAGGCCAAAAAGAAAGGGCAAGAATATTTGGGGAAAGGATAGCTAAAAAGACAGTTGAACTGTTCGACTAAACGGTCTCTTCAATGTTGACTATAAAATCCCACGGACTAGAAGATCCGTGGGATTTTATAGTCTCTCTGTTTGCCCTTGCTTGTAGCGACGATATGCCAATTTCTATGCAATTATGCTATAATGGTACAAAAAACGACATATACCTCAGATGAGTTGCTAGGTATTCTGATGTAGTGAGGAACTAGTCAATGTAAAGGGAACTAGGGAAACACGGGGACAGGTACGTTGTTTCATAAAAGAAAGACGTACCTGTCCCCGTGTTTCCTCTCCCAGTGTCCTGGTGTTTAGAATGTTGGTTATAAGAACAAATTAAAAGATGATAGTGGGTTAGAAGGAGGTCGGACTTTGGAAATGTATGAGAATAATGAATTAAATGTCTCTTGGCGAGAAGTAGCCTTAGTCTACTTAAAAATAGGTACCATCGGGTTTGGCGGTGGTTATGCTGTAATTAATCTAATTCACTCTGAGTTAGTGGAAAAACACCACTGGCTTACAGAGCAGGGCTATCAAGATATGCTTTCCATAGCGCAAATGGCCCCTGGGGCCTTAACAGTCAATATATTGTCGGGCATTGCCTTCCGCTTGGGAGGAATAAAAACAATGCTTCTAGCCACGGCAGCGCTTATCATGCCCTCTTTTTTTCTCATCTTATTGTTAGCCAGCCTTTTTTTTACTTGGCAGCATAATCCCGTGCTAAATGGGGCAATGGAAGGATTGACGGCTGGAGTAGTGGGATTGATGCTGGCGGTGGTGTGGAAACTAGTCAGAAAACTACCCCAGCGTTGGTATTATTATGCCAGTGGGGCTTCGGCCTTCTTGCTGAGTCTCTTCACCGGAGTTAATCCCATATGGTTAGTACTATTGGGTGGAGCGTCCGGAGCAACGAAATTTCTGGTCGAGAGAGTTTATTTCAGAAACAATAGTGCTCATTAGATCCATTGCCCCTTGGCGACAGCATGGAATGATGAACGCATTTGAAAAAAGAGAAGAGAAAGGAGGCGTGGAAACTATGGAGAGTTTGCTTTTATTGGCAGTTTCTTTTTTGAAGATAGGATTTTTTGGGTTTGGCGGCGGTTTTGCAATGATTCCTCTGATGCATGATTTGGCAGTGGGGAAAAATCATTGGCTTACTTATTCGCAGTTTTCTGCAGCCATTGCCTTAGGGCAAATTACCCCAGGACCGGTCGCTATCAGTGCCACCTTTATTGGGTATAAGGTGGCGGGCATTATGGGAGCATTGGTGTCAACCCTGGCGATTTTTTTTCCATCACTAACAGCGATGTACCTTTTAGAGAAGTTTTACCTCAAAATCCGCAACAACCAAATTACTCAGTCTATCATGCACGGGATGTTACCGATCATGGTAGGACTTATTCTTAACGTGGCAATATCGTTGGGTAAACCAGCCGTTCATTCCATTTGGCAATCCGTGATTGTCATTGTGGTAACGGTCCTGGCTATTAAGAAACGGTTTAATTATGGTTTTGTAATTATGGGTTCAATGGCAGCTGGAATTCTTTTCTCGATCCATTGGTGATTAGGATTGAGCTTCTGTATGTTGTACCCTCACAACTTGAGAACCGGCGGAAGTCAGAGAGAGACCCTTTCTTCCCCGACGAACCATGAGATATCCTTTCACTTCTAAGTCTCTAAGTAACCCTCGAACGATGCCTTCAGTTAAGCCATGGGGATACAGTTTCATCCCGAAATGATGTGGCATCAAGATCAGGAAATGTTGAAAGTTGCTCAATATTTTGTTAATTTTATCGCACAGGACAAAACTATATAACAGGGACTGAACTGAGTATTGTATCCCTGATCGGAATTATCATGCTCATGGGTTTAGTTGCGAAAAATGCCATTCTGTTAATCGATTTCGCCTTGCAGAGACGTAAGGAGGGAGTTGAACGGAATGAAGCTTTAGTCGACGCGGGTACGATCCGTTTGCGTCCAATCTTGATGACGACTTTGGCCATGATCTTTGGCATGATTCCGCTGGCAGTGGCCAAAGGAACTGGTACGGAAATGCGTGCACCAATGGTCTATGCGGTCATTGGAGGGCTAATAACATCCACTCTCTTGACCCTGTTCGTTGTACCCGTCATCTATGCCCTTCTTGATGATCTGAAAAAGTTGTTCGTTAAGAGACCGACTATAATGAAGGGAAAACCAGTGCACTATTAAAAAACAATTCTTTTCCGCAAGAATCGACAGCTTTCTAGAGTGCTTTGGTATAAGATACCACTAAGCTGACTAGAAAAGAGTGATTTAATGACAATAGTGAATTTAGAGACCGTTAAACCAAATTTGAATGAACTATTATCATCGCATTTATTTGACAGTATTCCTGATGCCTGCGTAGTTTTAGACGAAAGGTACTGTATTGTTAAAATGAATTCTAAGGCGGAACAGATTTTCCTTTATCCAAGGGAATATATGATGAGTAAGCCTTATTGGGAAATTTCCCCTCAATATATTAATACAACTTTATTTAATGCCATGTACAAGATTAAGAATGACAGGAAAGAGATCAATTTTGAATTTTGCGGAGCTACTTCTAAGAGATGGTTCGGCTTGACTCTTTGTATGATGGGTGATTATATTGTTGCGTTCTTTAAAGATATTTCTCATATTAAACATACTCAAAATGAATTATTGAGTGCAGAGGAAAGGTTTTCGGCAGTGTTTAGGAATAGCCATGCACTTATGTCAATCATTTCACTTGATAATAACCAATATATTAGTGTTAATGAGAGTTACGCCGAATTTTTCGGGTATGCACTCAATGAAATTATAGGAAAGACAAAAGAAGAAGTATTTTCGACGGATGATAACCAGCCTTCAAGAACACAGATACAACACTATGAAAATAACACATTGAGTAGGGTAATATCCGTTAAAACTAGATTAAATGAGTACAAAAGTATCATTCTATCATCTGAATCCATTAGTATTAATGGAAAGCCTTGTCGATTAGAAATAGGAATCGATCTTACTGACAATTTAAGATACCAAAAAGAACTCATAAAACTTGAGCATCTTAACATTCTGGGACAGTTGTCAGCGAGCATTGCTCATGAAATCCGTAATCCTTTACAAACGATCAAGGGCTTTCTCCAATTTCTTCAAGCAAAGGAAGGAGTGCTACCTTATCAGGATCATTTCACATTAATGATTGACGAACTTAATAGGGCAAATCAAATCATAACGGAGTTTCTTTCTTTGTCGAGAACAAAACCTACGGATTTACAATTACAGAACCTTAATGACATTATTAAAAGTGTCTTGCCCCTCATTGAAGCCCAAGCATTAGAAGAAGGTAAAATAATTGAGGTTGAACTGAAGAGTGTGTCTAAAACAATGCTCGATGAAGATGAAATAAAGCAAGTGGTCCTGAACTTGGTGAAAAATGGATTAGAAGCTACGCGAGCTAAGGGAATCGTTAAGTTAATAACTGTAGACGATCATAAGTCAGTCAAACTTATTGTATGTGACCAGGGTCATGGAATCCCTCTTGAGCTTCAGGAGAATATTGGACTGCCCTTCTTCACTACG
>JAJYAS010000062.1 GCA_021779415.1 Bacillota bacterium | reverse complement strand
TGGCTTACCAGCAGTTGTTGGAGTGGAAAATGCTACCGAACTGATCAAAGACGGACAGAAAATCCGGGTAAATGGAACTGAAGGCTATGTAGAAATCCTATGAACGTTCTTCCTTCATTTGCAAGTACTACCATAGAGTGCATTCGGACGCACATAGCACTCGGTCTTTTTAAAGAGTAGCACTAATACATGCTACTCTTTAAAAAGACTTGACTTGGAGTTAACTCCAAGTGTTATGCTATCGGATGTCAGGAGGTGAAACAGCATAATGATTGCTGAAGTAAGTAAAAATAGAAAAAGACCTAAAAGAATCGGAGGATTAGTTTTGTGGGCAAAATAGTATGCATTCGGCGTTGCTTTAGCAAATGAAAACCATCCACTGACTTTTGATGAGATATTTGGTATATGCAATGCTGTGTGTGAATAAGTTTCAATTCTGTTTTGAAAAGAGGTATCTATCATGGCAATTACGGAAAAGGCGAAAGCGTATCATGAAAAAATGTTTCCCGGTTATGTTTCGGGGTTTCTGAAAACCGACCCGGAATTTATCGAACGCTTCGACAACTTTGCATTTGACGAAGTGGTGGGTCACGACGATCTGGACGACCACACCCGCTTCATGGCGGTACTGGCGACGCTGCTTGGCTGTCAGGGCATCGACGAGTTCCGCGCTATGCTGCCCGCCGCGCTGAACTTCGGCGTGACGCCCGTGGAGGGAAAAGAGATCGTCTATCAGTCGGTGGCGTATCTTGGCATCGGGCGGGTGTTCCCGTTCTTAAAGGCGGTCAATGAAGTGCTGGAAGCGCGGGGCGTTGCGCTGCCACTTGACGGGCAGGCAACCACCACGACCGAAAACCGGCGCGAGGCTGGCACGCAGGCGCAGGTCGATATCTTCGGCGACGGAATGCGGGATTTCTGGAAATCCGGTCCGGAGGAAAGCCGTCACATCAATTACTGGCTGGCGGATAACTGCTTCGGTGATTATTACACCCGCACTGGTTTGAACTATAAGCAGCGTGAAATGATTACGTTCTGTTTTCTGGCCGCGCAGGGCGGCTGCGAGCCACAGCTGATTAGCCACGCTGCCGCCAATATGAAGCTGGGCAATGACAAGCAGTTTCTCATCAAGGTCGTTTCTCAGTGCCTGCCGTTCATCGGCTACCCCCGCAGCCTGAATGCCCTGAACTGTGTGAATGCAGCTGCAAAGCAACTTGAAAAATAAGAAACTGGAGGAAAATATAATGAGTGAATCGATTGATTGGAGCAAAGGGGCAATCTTCCCAATCGGGGAATCCTTGCCGGAAATGTTCAGCAAATATTTTATCGGCCAGGCCCATCTAAATATGCTGACAACAACAGGCGTTGGTATCGGCAATGTGACTTTTGAGCCGAAGTGCCGCAACAATTGGCATATTCATCACAAGGGCGGTCAAATTCTGCTTGTAACGGCTGGTCGTGGCTGGTATCAGGAATGGGGCAAAGACGTGCAGGAACTGTATCCGGGCGATGTTGTGAACATTCCCGCAGAAGTTAAGCATTGGCACGGCGCGGCCTGCGACAGTTGGTTTGCACATCTGGCAGTTGAAGTTCCGGCAGAGGGAGCTTCCAACGAGTGGTTAGAGCCTGTCACGGAAGAAGTTTACAGCAAACTAAAATAATACAAAGAGTACCTTGACAGAAATCGGCATTGATGATTCCAAGTTTGAAATAATGGCAAAGAAATCTTGTGGAAACGGAATGATGCCGGGCTATAAGCCACTGAATCAGCAGGATGTTGAAAATATCTTTAAGAAATGTCTTTAAATCGAAGCAGAAAGGAATATGACGACAGAAAGACGTTCAAGTATGCGAGGCTATTCACAGACCGGTAAGAGCGCCTATACGAGCGAATATGCCTTTTCAGGCAATCTACTGAAGGCCGGTCAAGGTTCAAAGTTACCTTGACTTGCTTTTTGTTTTTGTACATCCAAGGTAAAAGAGTTGTATAATAGTTTAACTAGGTTCAGTTATTAATTTCCCATATATAAACACGTCCAACGGTATATAATTAATTGTTATTGAGGTGATTAATTCTGAAAAGATCAGATAAGGGCTACAACAAGGATGAGTTATATACTAATACTGGTCAAACGGCCAAGACCACCATTTTCTACTTTACAGGAACCGGCAATTCATTGTGGGTAGCGCGTGCTCTGGCACGGGAGCTGGGCAATACTGAACTCATATCTATGGTGGATTGGGATATTAAGAAGCAAGCAATCGATTCGCCTGTGATAGGTTTGATTTTTCCGGTGCATATCTGGGGTGTACCCCGCCGGGTATTGAATTTCTTGGATAAGCTGAAAGCGATCTCTCCTGACTATATTTTTGCTATCGCTAACAATGCCGGCCAAGTATCTAATACATTGGTGCAGTTGAAAAAGGCAATGGAATCGAAGGGTTTAACTCTATCTAGCGGATGGTCAATTGTAATGCCTTCTAACTATATCCCATGGGGAGGTCCCGGTTCAATGGATGAACAAAATGCTCGCTTTCAAGCAGCGCGCATAAAGCAATCCGCTATTGCCGAGAAAGTTCGTGATAGGGTTAAAATTCCCGCAGAGAAGGGCCCCTTATGGCAAAGAATAATATTTACCGGTTTATACAGACTCACCTTCCCGCTTGTTCATAAGATGGATGATAAATTTTGGGTTGACAAGCGCTGCAATCAATGCACTCTCTGCGTTAATATCTGCCCGTCTCACAACATTGATATCCAAAATGAGAAATTGATCTGGCATAATCAATGTGAGCAGTGTTTGGCATGTATACAATGGTGCCCACTAGAGGCTTTGCAGTATGGACAAAAGACACCTGCTCACCCCCGGTATCACCATCCTGAAGTCAAGGTGAAAGATTTAATGAAATAATACACCGAAAGTTTAATATGTTGCACAGAAATAGCAGACTGTTTATATAAGGAAGGATCTACCTCTTTAATTCCTGTATAGATATTTCGTAATAGGGGAAGCAGTGCATAAGCGACCAGTGCGATAACAGCAGGTACCGTCCCTATTCCAAAAAAGGGGATGAGAAGTCCTAAAAGTGCTAAAGAAGAAATTGTTTGCGAGCTTCGCAAAACCATTCCCGGTATCAGTCAGAAAGTTTTAACGGACAATCTTAGAACATTGGAAGATGATGGCATGAACAGATAAATAAGTAATCACAGTCAAAAGCCCAACTTTGGCTATTTTACTGGGTTTTTGGCGATAAATGGGTGTTTTAGCATGGAAAAAATCGACTTTAGAATTCACATTCTTAACTCAATAATCATGTCGCAGATCAGGTGTAAAATAGGCTGTAAATTGGGTTGTAAAAATGAAGTTTGCAAGTAGGATAATAATTAAGTTCGCATTGTGGGGAACATCGTATGACATAGCCACAAATCACGCCGATGAGCGTCAATAGAAAAGTATATGCTTTGTTGGTCATACTCTTACTTCTTAAGATAGAAATAAGTGGTTATACGTCCCTGGATAAGTCCAACTTAGCTTCAGGTTGGAGGTGGAGTAATTCCACTAAGCAAGTTTTCCTTTATTAAACGGTCAGGCAGTTCATTTTTGGACATCCTGGCCTTTTGTTTTGCAGTAAATGAGTAATCTTTCTGTAGTATCGGTATAAAAGCACGAAGTTATATAAGCAATGTTAGACTTATTGAATTTTATTCAAGAAAACCTTCAATAAATGTTGTGCGAGCTTCTACGAGATCATATTCTTTGACTTGAACATGGGCCAAATCGCTGTCTCCCGCGAGCACCCTGACAATTGGTCGCGTAGGAAGACTTTTGTTTTGATCGACAATGATGCCAATTTCTCCAGAATTGAGTTTAACAGTGCAGCCAGTAGGATAAGCTGCTACATGTTTCAAAAATGTTATGACAAGATCATGGTCGAAAAGTTTACCAGCGCTTCCCATGATGATTTCACAGGCTGCATGTGGTAACGTGCGTGAATGGCCAGGGCCTTCATTCACTAAATTGTCGTAAAAATCGGCAATTCCAACAATTTGGGCTAAAGAATGAATATGGTCACCTGTTAATTGGCGCGGATAACCACTGCCGTTTTGCCATTCGTGATGCTGAAAAGCGATATGGGCGCTTAATAAGCTCAATTCACGTTTCTCGCGTAAAATATCAAAACCATGCTGAGTATGTGTTTTGTACAAGGTCATTTCTTGGGGTGTAAATGGTGCCCTTTTGCTAATCAGTTCTTTTGGTATTGTAACTGTACCAATATCATGAAGCAAAGCACCGACAGCTAGCGCATCCAAATTTTCTTTATCTAATCCCAATGCTTTGCCCAATACAGTAGAGAGTACACTCACACTCACGGCGTGGGAAAACATCTGGTTGTCGAAACTGCGCATGGACAGCTTCTAGTTATTCTTATACTGGCCCTTCCTGACATACTTGAATTTTACGTAATAAAAAAAGAAATTTGGCAATAACACCGATACTTGTTATTTCAATTATAGTTGTTACGCTCGTACCATTGGTAATTAATATTTGGTATAGTCTTCACAAGAACCACATTATCCCGTAATAAGGATTGTGGTATTTTGGCTCACATTTCAAATGTATTTTTCAATATGTACACACAAACACCTAAATTTTAGGTGTTTGTTATTGCTCGATTTTACCAACAATATTTACGAAAAGAGCCAAGAAATAACGCTATCTTAAATCGCAAATCCGAAAAAATCAATTTAGCAGCATTTTATCTTTGGTATTCTTTAATACCTTACATCTTAGGAATCGGCAAAAAAGACAATCCCCATTGTAAAGATATATATAAAGAACAAGACTTCAAGAGTTACTAGAATTCTTGAAGCACTACTGATTGGAGAGAAGTCCCCCATGCTTGCAGTAGCAAAGGTCGTAACACTGAAATAGACAAACGTAAATAATTCGGTGACGATGTCATTTCCGAAATGATTTCCCGTAAAACTTCCCGGAACCATGTTATATTCAAGGTCATAAGCAACAGCAAAATAAATCATTAAAAGAGTAATGGCCGAGACCGTCGGAATAAATGCTGTTAGCATATTCCCATCGGTAGCTGTCAACACACTAAACACATAGTAAGACACACCTGCAGTTGCGATTATTGAATAAATGACGACTACAGCCGACCCGACCGGAGTAACCTGAGGCTCAGGATATTCTTCAGAACTCCCTTTATCGCTCTCATCCTTCCATTGCTTATGGTTTGTCATAAGCAGCAATAAGACCGCTGCTCCAGCCCCAACAGCGGCAGGTAATAAAGGCCAAATATCAGAGGCCACAATGTCTCGTTCCGTAGGTTCCGCAGACTCATGCTCAGGTTTTAGGAAAGGCTTAGAAGAGTTGATGGATTCCTTCCCCTTCTCGACAAAAGGATAACTTATAGGGTACTGTTGTGGCGGATACCAAATATGCGGAGGGTATTGACCCTTAAATTTATCCCCATGACTCATTCCCTCACCTCCTCCTCTACTATAATATTCCATATAGTTGAATCCTGTGTTTCTTTAAAACCTAAATACAACCACCACTTTAATGTTTATTGCATTATTAGAAATGGCTGTTGAACGAGTTTAGCTACAATAACTTCAGGACAAACATAACTGACATTCCGATACCCAAGGTGGCAATAATATTACGGCTCTTATAAGCCACAAAAGCAGCAACAATGCCCGCAATCAGGTAGTGATTGTTTAAACTAATCTCCAAATATCCCTTGGGTAAAAGTAAGGACGGTACGATTAAGGCTGTCAATATAGCTACTGGAACATATTTTAACCATCTGTTTAACCAAGTTGGTACCCCTGTGAACCGGAACAGAACTAGAGCACCGAATCTGGTGAAATAAGTAACCAAGGTCATCCCGATAATGATGTAAAAAATGTCACTTCGCATGGTCGCGCCCCCCCTCTAATAAGCCCCCTATTAAGCTGGCTGTAAGGCAGGCGATAATAATATACCACTTACCAGGTAAATACAGTGCAGCAAATACCGTAACCACTGCCGCCACACCGAAGACAATCAGACTGATGCGGTCTGCCAGCAGCGGTATTAGCAAGACCAGAAACGTTGCCGGCATGGCAAAATCAAGCCCCCAAGTTAAGGGGTCGGAAATGTAGCTGCCCAAAACCACCCCGGCTGCAGTAGACAAAACCCAAACCAGATAAAGTGCTGTGCTCACGGTCAATTGATAGGGCACACTGTATCTGGCCTTGTGAATTCGGCTAATGGTCAGGGCATAGGCTTCATCGGTCAAAAAGAATGCTAGGAGTGCTTGAAGGGGAAACGGCAGTCTCATCATATAGGGCGCCAAGGATGATCCCATGATCAAGTGGCGCAAGTTTACCAGTAAGGTAGTCAGTATAATCATTCCCCAGCCCGTTATGCCTGCGCCCAACATAGTAATGCCAATAAACTGTGACGCGCCGGCAAAAACAAAGACCGACATTAGAATCGTTTCTACTCCGGACATGTTTGCTGTAAGCCCCATGATCCCGCAGGTGATCCCAAAGGGCACTACCCCGAGTACCACCGGACTACACTCGCGGAGTGCCACCCATACTTCTTCCGCTAGTTCGTTCTTAGCTGAGAGGAGATTTGATAGCTGCATAATCATTCCACCTAACTCAAATATTTCTTAAATCTTAACGAGTATAAAAAACATTGTAAATATCCAATTACGCAAATATAATGGAAATTGGATATAAAACAAGGAGAAATAATAAATGGACATATCCGAATATCTAAATAGCGCAGAACTGGACACCAAGGATAAGCAACCGCTCTATCTGCAAATTGCTTTACTCATTGCTGATAAAATCCAAAAGCAACTCCTGCCGTCAGGTATGAAGCTACCCCCTGAGCGGGAATTAGCTGACCTCTTTGCTGTCAGCCGTACAACTGCTATCAATGCCTATCGCAAGTTGGAACAACAGGGATTGGTATGGACAAAGGTGGGTAGCGGGACTTATGTAGCGCAAGCACGTGATGTTGAGTCCCGATCCGAAGTTCCCTGGCCCCAACTTTTTGCCGCCTATACTCAAAACCCGTCAGCGTCAATCTTGAGGGATATGCTTTCTACTCCTGCGTCAGACACTATATCTCTGGCCGCAGGCATGCCTGATCCGGCCCTTTATCCTCTGAAGACCTTTACCGAGTTGTTTAACCGCAATATTGGAAGGGCCGCCCCTGAGGATTTTGGACATATTGCTATAGAAGGTTATAACCCATTGAGAAAGGCAATCGCCGCAATGTTGAGCGATAAGGGCATACCTACTGCAACGGAGAACATACTCACTCTCTCAGGGTCCCAACAAGGCTTATATTTACTTAGCAAAGTGTTATTGGAGCCAGGCGACTATGTTGTGATGGAAGCACCAACGTTTATCGGGGCTATTCAGGTCTTTCAGGCTGCAAGGGCAAAGGTTTTAAGCCTGCCTTGCTCGGGAAAATTATCATTAGAGTTGTTGGAAGACTATTTAATTCGCTACCGGCCAAAATTATTATATATGATGCCTACTTATCAAAACCCGACCGGTCGGGTAATACCTTCACAAGAGCGCCAAGATTTGATTAAACTTGCAAAACGTCATCGGCTTGTTATTGTGGAAGACGATCCCTATAGCGATTTGTGTTATGGTGAAAAGCCCCCTCAGGCTCTTAAAGCTTTAGATTCCTACGGAGGAGTAGTTTATCTGGGGACTTTCTCGAAGATTCTATTCCCAGGTTTACGTACAGGCTATCTTGTAGGTCCACCTGTTTTAATCAACCGGCTTGCCCTGGAAAAACAGTTTATTGACCTGCATTCAAACAACATAGCCCAATGGCTTGTGACGATGTTCTTAAATGAAGAGAGGCTTGCTCAGCATTTGACCACGGTACGGAGGGAATATAAAAAACGCCGAGATACAATGGCTAAAGCTCTCCAGCGTTTGTGTGCGAACGATCTAGAATTTACCGTACCCGAGGGGGGATTTTACTTTTGGTGTAAGTTAAAACAAGCGGGCACTTCCCAGCGACTCCTACAAGAAGCGGCAAAAAACCGAATTTCCTTTGTGCCTAGCGAAGCTTTCCATACAGTGCCCACCCTTGATAAAGAGTTTCGCCTCTGTTTTACGACTCACAATGAAGCAGTTTTGCTTGAAGGCGTACAGCGCTTGGCCAAAACCTTGACACAAATAACAAAAAGGAATAAAAATAACGATGCACCGCCTTGTTCAGTATGGCCGATTATTTAATAGCAAAAGCGTCAGAACAACTCGTTCCAACGCTTTTGTTCTCATAAACTATTGACAGTTAAAGCATTTGCTTTGCTGATGTAACTGTTATTTCTAACACTCTAGTTAAAAAAGAGAACTTTTCTTTCATCATATCGAATTCTGAACCTGACTCAAGATATTTTGCAGTACCTTCAATCACGAAGCCTGTTCCCTGGTAATCTTTATAGCCCAAAACTTCTTTACTACCCAAGGCGATCTTTACTTTATTATTTTGATTTACATTTTTTTCTGTTCTACGCATTGCATAGGCAGGAATTAAAATTCTTTCATCAGAGGTTACCTCCAAATAGGAGTTCCAAGTGTTAACCACATGCGGTTCATCTATCCCCCAGGATACTATTGAAACTACACCTTCTTTTTTTAGTACATCAAAAAACTTTTCTGTAAGCATTTGTATATTTCCCCCTAAAAATTAATTAACAATACAAATCTCGATAAGATACAATATATATCGTCGATATGTGTTGTCTGTCTTTAATATATATTGACTTTATAAAAAAGTCAATATATATTAAAGACAATTATTATCTACTATTGAATCGTGTTATAACGACAAAAAATAATTAAGTATTATGTGGGGACTTTATTATTTAGGAGGTGGATTGTATTGCAATTTTCCATAGGAGTAGAGTATGCATTACATTGTTTATTATATATGGTAGATATTCCATCAGGAAAGGCTGTTGGAATTAAAGATTTAGCGACATTTCAGGGAGTTTCAGAAACTTATTTATCAAAAGTATATACAAAATTAAGGAAAGCCGGGATTGTGAAGTCAATTCCAGGTGTTAATGGGGGATATGAGTTAGCACGTATTCCAGAAAGCATAACCTTTTGGAATATAGTTGAAGCAGTAGAAGGGACGACTCCATTATTTCAATGTGCAGAGATTAGACAAAATGAGATATTGTTAGATAAAAATAATTTACCTGATACATATACAAAATGTCCTTGCTTGATAAAAGTTGTAATGGTAGAAGCAGAAGACCAGATGAGACAATATTTGAACAATAAGACTTTAGGATGGCTTCATGAACAAGTTAGTAACAAGATTCCTGAAGAGCATGGAAAAGCAACGATTGAATGGTTCAATAATACTAAATCGCGATAAAATTTATGAAGCATAAAATTGCCACATCAGATTTCTCCAAAATGATTGTTTTACATGCGTGTCTTTGAATTGTCGAGATGAACATCAAATTGTTTGGCATATTCAAGTTTCTGTAGATGAAGTAAGTAATGGTCTACTAATACACAACTCTCTTGCAAGAAATGGCAATGATAATTCGAAAAATTTTTCCTGTTTTTGATTTGATTTTATTAGTATCCTAAATAAAGGAGCGTATTAGTTATGATTAATGGGAAAATGAAGAAACCATCGCCATCAATCGATGAATGGCTCAAAGAAGCAAAAACTGATCCAGCGGCTTTACAGGAAGGGATGTTTTTAGTTCATAATGGCGTTGTGCGCCAAACGCCCAAAGCCAAGGTGCGCCAAGGAATTGATGACGGTTCGATGGTGAAGGGAATGGAATTTGCTTATGATGCAGCAAAGGTTAATGCGGCGATTGCTGAAACCTATAAGATGGACGGTATCTTCCATGTCAGGGTTTGGCTTAATGAAGGCATGCTCGAACTTGGCGATGACATAATGTATGTGCTGATTGGCGGCGACATCAGACCACATGTTGTTGATGCTCTGCAATTCCTGGTTGAAAAGATTAAAAGCGAATGTGTTACCGAAATTGAACAAAAATAGTAATTTACTTTAAGGGGCCGTCATTCTTGGCGGTATGTACAAGCAGCACAGCGATAATTAAAAGACCTCTCGATGGAATGGATGAGGGGTCTTTTGGTGACTTATAATTTTTTTCTTACGGTTGTTCCAACTGCTATCATTATATTAGCTAAAGAAAGTATATGATTTACATGGTTAAATTCAGAGGGGGTGCCCAATGGAATATCGATTTCAACTTAAAGGGACTTTAAGTTCTTGCCGGTGGTATATCCCCA
>JAJYAS010000061.1 GCA_021779415.1 Bacillota bacterium | reverse complement strand
AGTTTCCCGCAAAATTGTTTCCAGGTAACGTCGTTGCTGTTCCTCAGAAGGAATAACACCGTCTAGGAGCGCTTCTGAGTATCCTTGCAGATAAGATAATGGGGTTCGGAGTTCATGGGAGACATTGGCGATAAATTCTCGGCGTAATGCTTCGATCTGACGTTCCTTGGTGACATCATGCCACACTGCTACTAACCCCTGGGAACCCTGTACTGTTAATAAGGGGGAGGTTTCCACCCTGAAAACTTGGTCATTGAGCCTGAATTCTCCGGTATGGGGGATACGTTTGCTAATTGAGTTTTGGAGTAGAGTGCGCAAATCTTCGGGTAGTTCTTGAAGGGTGATCGTCGTCATTTCTCGATGTTTACTGAAGAGTTGGACGGCAACCCGATTGGCCATGACAATTTCTTGGGTTGAAGAAATAGAGATAACCCCATCATCTATGCTAGCCAAAATATTAGATAGTTGTTGACGTTCTTGGGCGATTTCCAGCAATTTATGCTGAATCTCTTCAGATAACGTATTCACTGATTGACCTAATGAAGCTAACTCATCGGTTGAACTTTGGGGAAGGATGCGCGAATAGTTTCCAGTAGCAATGTCTTTGATGGCTCGGTCCATTTCAACGACGGGGTTGGCGACTTTCCGAGCAAAGATTATTCCTAAAGGAAGAGCTAATAACAAGGAAAAAGCAAGCCCCCAACCGATGGAGTAATTAACGGATTGTCCTACAGCTTCGAGATAAGTTAAAGGCTCAAGGACAAAAACAGCTCCGACAATTTTCCCATCTCGGATAACAGGAGTGGCCACTTTTAAGATCCGTTGACTTGCATAAGGGGTATTGCCTTGAAAGGAAACATTTTTTCCTTGTTTTAGCAGTGCCATATCTTGGAGGGGCATAACGACTCCCTGCCAATCTTTAAGGTGACGTGTGCCTAGGATGATGTTTCCGTCAAGATCTGTGACGAGCAAATCATATTTAACGATGCTTCCGAAAAGGTTAAAGGATTCGGTGGCAGCTGGAAAATCCGACAGTGACGATAAATAGGTAGAGATGTTTTGGGCGGTATCCGTTAATTCTTCATTTTCTTCGGAGGCATAACCATAGTAAAAGTCATGGGTCGATTTGGCCAGAATCCCCCCGAAAATTAGGAGCACGAGGAAAACCCAAGAGACAATGACAATCCATATTTTTCCGGCAAAGCTGCGAAATATCATGAGTTCACCTCAAAACGATAGCCAATTCCTCGTACGGTTTGAAGGAGATTAAAAGGGTGGATGGCATTAAACTTTTCACGCAAATTCTTAACGTGGACATCAACTATTCTAAGCTCAGCAAAATAATCCTCTCCCCATGCTTGAGACATAATCTGTTCTCGAGAGAAAACTTGGCGGGGTGCCTTGGCCAACACATAGAGTAGGTTGAATTCTTTAGGGGTTAAAGCAATTTCATGTTCATGCCATTCTACACGGTGGACTACGGGGTTTATGAGGAGATGCGAAACACGAATCTCGGTGGGGTGGGATTGGTATTTAGAAGAGCGTCGCAACATTGCTTTGGCCCGGGCACACAATTCACGGGGACTAAAGGGTTTTACTACATAATCGTCAACACCGCATTCAAACCCCAGGAGGCGGTCAGTTTCTTCCCCTTTGGCTGTGAGGAGTAAAATAGGCACATCGTTACGTGCTAAGCGAAGCCTTTTGCAAAGGGTCAATCCGTCAAGTTTGGGCATCATGACATCCAATATCAGGAGGTCAAAGTCCTCCGTGGCCAGTGCTTTTTCAGCTTCTAAGCCGTTGCAAGCTTCGATTACGTTAAAGTCGGATTTTTCAAGGTAGACTCGGACAAGTTCTCTTAAGCCCGCCTCATCGTCGACCAAGAGTACTTTAGGTTTTGTTTCTGACATTATTGAACACCTCAAGAGTATTATAAGCTAAATGAAGACAATCATCGAATATTTGACAAAAAACTTCATCAAAACTTTATAATTTCTTTATTAAAACTATATAAAGCGAAGCTAAAATAAACTTGTAAGTGAAACATTTCATTAATTGTGCGGTCTAAAAAATTAATCAGGAGGGTTTAGTTAAATGAAAAAACGGTTAGTCTTTCTTGCCCCTTTACTTGTGGTTGCAGTCTTAGGGTTAACGGCTTGTGGAACAACAGCTCCGGCAGCAACTTCTTCAACCCCTGCCGCTACTCCGGCAGCTACCCAAACAGCTCAAGTGACACGATCCAAAGTTGCTGAGCAAAGTATGACGATTAAGCCAGGCCTAAAATTGGGATCCGATGGTAAAATGCACGACTCGTTCTCTCCATCTGATCTCACCGTAATCCAAGGGGTAGAAACAAAGGTCACAGTTTATAACTATGATGACGGAGCGCACGATATTGTGAGCGCGGATCTCGGCTTGAAGGTCCAAATTCCCGGATCTACAAAAAAAGGCGTCCCCTCAGAGACCACGTTTACAATCAAGTCGGATAAGATCGGAGATTTCCACTGGCTGTGTGATGTCACTTGTGATGGGGAAGCCAAAGGTTGGGCCATGGCCAATGATGGTTTCATGGCAGGCAAAATCCATGTGGTAGCTCCTGTCAATCAGGATGAAGTGGCTATGACGGTACTCCCTGGAACAAAACTTGGTCCGGATGGAAAAATGCATGATATTTTTTCCACTGCGAATCTGAATATCATCAAGGGTGTTCCGACAAAAGTAACAGTCTATAACTATGACGATGGTGCCCACGATATTGTGGCTAGTGATTTAGGGCTTAAAGTGCAAATACCAGGGTCCACTAAAAAAGGTGAGCCTTCGGTGACCACGTTCACGATTACCGCGCCGAAAACAGGGGATTTCCACTGGCTGTGTGATGTCACGTGTGATGGTGACGCACAGGGTTGGGCGATGAGCCATGATGGCTTTATGTCAGGGATGATTCACGTTACGGAATAGACCCATTTGATACAACAAAATAATTTAGTTAAATGATTTAGGGAAGACCCTGCTGAGTAGCCGGGTCTTCTCCAATATGTGCAATTTTGACAAACAATATTTAAAATGAAGGAGATGAGGAATTGGATACAAGCGAGGGTAAAGGGTTGCCAAGAAGACGCTTTTTAAAGTGGGGTGTGGGTTCGGTTGGCGCAATTATTGGCTTGAGTTACGTGGGAATCATTGGGGATTTTTTGAATCCACCGGCAGCAAATGCTGAACCATTGCAAGAGGTCGGCAAAGTCAATGAATTCACTGAAGGAACCCCCAAACTTGTGACGTATAAAGGGAATGGCATTGAAGAAGGGCTTTATGTCATGAACATGGGAAAGGAAGGGTGGATCGCTCTTGATTTCCACTGTACTCACTTACAATGTGCCGTGAACTGGGTAGAGTCAACTCAGCAATATATTTGCCCATGTCATGGGGGAGTTTATGATATAAAAGGGAACGTGCTCTCGGGTCCACCGCCCAAATCTCTCCCCCGACGACTCGTGCAGGTACAGGGAGATTCGGTTCAGGTAGGGGGCAGACTAGGATGATAAAATGGCTCGATGAACGGTTACAGGTCACTGCCCTCATGGACTCCCTCTTTGCGCACCCGGTGCCGAAACGCAGCAGTTTTCTGGATTATTTAGGGTTTGCCACTCTGTTTGCGGTGGTCAACCAAGCGGTAACCGGAATTTTGCTGGCGACGGTGTACGAACCTGCGGCGGCTAGTGCTTATAGTAGTATCCAAGCGATTCAGAAATCACCGATTGAACATTTCGTACGCTCGCTTCATTCTTGGGGTGCCAATTTTATGGTGGTACTCGTCGTCTTGCACTTGCTGCGCGTATTTTATGAGGGCGCCTATAAACGTCCACGCGAACTCACCTGGCTTATGGGAGGGGTACTCCTCATCGGAACGCTTGGCTTGGCCTTTTCGGGTTATCTCTTACCTTGGGACCAAGAAGGGTATTGGGCGACAACGGTGGGTTCTGCAATGGCGGGTTATGTCCCATTTGCTGGAGATTACCTGCTCCAAATCCTGCGTAATGGAACTCAAGTTACGGGGGCAACGCTAACACGCTTTTACTCGTTGCATATGCTTACTTTGCCTATTATCATTCTTTTGGCGTTTATTCCCCATTTTTTCTTTGTGCTGAGGCAAGGAATGGCTTCTACGGACGAGTTAGCAGAGGCTAAGAAACGGGGGGAAGACATCGAAGCTGTCTCCATTCCTTTTTGGCCCAATGTTGCTTTTCGAATGATTATTTTTGTGTTTGTGGTCGGTGTTGCTCTTTGGGTTATGGCCTACCTCTTCCCTAAAGGGTTGGGTGCACCAGCAGATCCCATGAACAAGGCCCATTATACGCCGGAACCAGCTTGGTATTTCTTTGGCGTGTATCAACTCCTGAAATATTTTCCTGGGAAACTGGATGTTTTGGCTATGGTTGGTCTACCTGTACTGGGAATTGGGGGACTTTTCGCCTTACCTTGGTTAGATCGAAACCCAAATCGAAAGGCTAAGAAGCGTCCTGTGGCTATGAGTGTTGCAGCGGTGCTTGTGGTGGGTATGGTCATTTTGACTTATCAAGGGATGAGTTCCGTTCCAAAGGCTTTAGCAACAACGGGGGTTGTTGAACATCCTAGTTACAAAAAAGATATTCAACCGATTCTGCAAAATAGTTGTGTTCAGTGTCATGCCAGTATCGCTTCATATTCTGGGACCCTTGCCAAAGTAAGTCCTGGTAATCCAACAAATAGCCCTATGTATCAGCATCTTACTGGGTCAGTTCCTCCCCAAATGCCCCTGGGAAAGGATCCGCTAACGAAAGATCAGTTGCAAACAGTTAAGAATTGGATTCAAGACGGTGCGAAGAACAATTAGATAAAAGGCTTGGACTATTTTGGCTCTTCCCTTCATAAATATCACATGAAGGGAGGGGCTTTTTCATGTTTAAAAAGATTCAAACAAGTGTTGGCGATATTTTGGATTTTCCACCAGATGTGGCAGGAGAGGGTCCGAAAATTACGATAACTGGACGGCAGCAGATTCTGGTTGAGAATTACTTGAGTATTGTTAATTTTTCCGATAAAGAAATTCGGTTGGAGACAGCTGAAGGGGACGTTTGTTTTTTAGGAAAGGGGCTTGTACTCAAGGTTCTCTTACCTACGGAACTACGGATCGAAGGGGAAATAGCATCCTTGTCCTTTGAAGGAGGGGAGATTAAGTAATGTTTAAATGGTTGCGGGTGTTTTGGCAGGGGCGGATTTATTTTCTCGCCCGGGGAGATCAGTTACCGCGCTTTCTTAATCAAGCCTTAAAGGACGGGGTAGTGCTTTATCATACTCAAAAATCAGAACGTGGCATGCGGGCGCAGATCAAGCTTGCGGATTTTCGGCGTTTGCGAAGGGCAGCAAGGCAAACCCATACACGAGTCCATATTGTGGCCAAATATGGTTGGCCGTTTGTTGCAGCACGCTGGTGGCGTAGAAAAGGTCTATTGACAGGGATTGTTATAATTGCTATGGCCTTGACCATATTATCCCAGCTTGTCCTTACGATTTCCGTATCCGGAAATCGTAATGTAATAGCCTCTGACGTTTTGGAACGGGCAGAGAAACTAGGACTTAAAACTTGGGCCTATTCCAAAAGCTTAGATTTGAATCAGATAGCTAAAGTACTTCAGGAACAATTACCTGACGCGGCTTGGATAGGTATTGAACGCAATGGAACAGACATTAAGATTAAGATCTCAGAGAAAATCCGTCCGTCCATCCCTAAAGAAGCGGGTAATCTCGTCGCTAGCCATGCAGGACTCATCAAGGAGATTATGGTGATACAGGGAACCCCTCAGGTCCATGAAGGGGAAACTGTCCGGGCTGGGCAAGTGTTGATTACTCAAGCCTCAAACTCCAGTCTGCCAAGTGCTCCTAATGCTCCGATTTCTGCAGTGAATAATGCTGTGGCAAGAGGATTTGTTCGTGGGCGTGTGTGGTATAGCGCAGAAAAACAAATCCCTTTGGTTGAAGATAAAGTGGAGGAAAGCGGAAGAGTTGCTACGGGATGGGGTATAAAATTTGGCTCCCGCGTCATAATGGTAACAACACAGAATTCTCCGTTTGAACAGACCAATGAAGAAGTAACTAGTCCATTTTCGAAACCCTGGAGGAATTGGAGTTTCCCTGTCGAAGTTATAAGAGTAAACTATAAAGAACTTCATAATGTACACCTCGAACGTTCAGTTGTCGAAGCACGTCAATTGGCTGAACAGGCGGCTCGGACGGAAGTCCGGAGTAAAATCACACCTATGGTTCCGATTGTGGAAGAAAACGTCAAGGTTATTCCTAGTAATTCAGGTGCTGAGCGGGTTAGAGTTGAGGTTGAAACTTACGAGGATCTGGCAGTATACGCTAATCCTTAATCAAGCGAAGACAATGATTTTGACGGATGCGTGTGGGAATAGGTGGACACGGAAAAGTAAGGATGAAGGTATGAAGATCAGAAAAGTTACTGAATTATGGGGGAGGCTATCCAGTCGCATGGATTGGCTCAGACATCACACCACTTGGCTGCGTGTCGTCGTTGGGGTGGTGTATTTTCTGTTGTTTACGGTTCTTTTATCATCAAGTCTGTTTGTTTCCAAACTACATCTCGAAGTAGGGGAACCTAGTCCCCAACTTATTACAGCGCCCGGGAATAAGGATATCGAGGATTCTGAGAAATATACTCAAGACCAGGATGCTGCGGCAAAAGCCGTTCAGCCGGTGTATAAACCGGATGACGAATATTTAAGCCTCCTGATCAATGACCTGGGAAAAGCATTCACTGTCCTGCGGGAGACTGCAGCAACCACGGGGGATGACAGTGCACGTGCCGCCAAGTTGAAACAGACACAGCCGTTTACGGGGTTATCACAAGGCATGTTAACGTCACTACTCAAGAATTCTCCAGACGTTTTGAATGCGGCGGAAAAGACCGGCGGAGATATTATTTTAGCTAGAGCGCGTAATGTACTTACAGGGGCTCGGACTGATGCGGATGTGCCAACACTGCGCGAAAAAGAGAAAGCAGATATTAATGAGTCGGCGCTGCATGATGATTTTAAGGTCTTCTACGTTGCGTTTGTGGACCAAGAAGTGACACGCCCTACGTTGATTATTGACCAAGAAATTACAGGGAAATTGCGTTCCGCCGCACGGGCACTGGTAAAACGGGATATAATCCAATACAAGGCAAACCAAAAAATTGTGGGTGCCGGCGAGATTGTTGATGAAAAGGTTTACAGGGTTTTGGTCGCTTATGGGCTTATCAATAGTCTCAGTACCTGGAAGGTGGTGTCCGGTATTGCCCTGATTGTCGTCATTGGTCTCGGGACGATCTTAGGGTATTTGTTCCAATACAAACGGGATATTTTGCGTTTAACCAACCGTCTTGTTTTGATTGGACTGACGATGATCTTAGTTCTAGCTATCGGACGTGGGGTGATTGCCCTAAATCTTGGGGGAACGGACTTTAACTCCTTGTCGGGCATGCTCATTCCGGTGGCTTGGGCGACCATAACGGTTGCGATTTTAGTTGATGAGGATGTCGCTTTACTTGTTTCAATGATTCTAGCAATTTTTGTGGCTGTTATGGTGGATCCCACTCTTTCTAGCTCTTTCGGCTTGCAAACAGGCTTAGTGGCTCTTTTTGGTGGGGTCATCGGAGTGTACAGTGTGTCTCATTTGAGCCAGCGATCTGATTTGGCACGCGCCGGATTATTTGTTTCAGCAGTCAATGTCTTAATGATCAGTGCGATCGGCTTATCTACCAGTATGCGCTTAATGGTTTGGTTGGTTGGTTTGGTATTGGGAATAGTCAACGGGGTGGCGTCTTCGTTCTTAACAGTAGGGGCTTTGCACTGGTTTGAGTGGGGATTTCGCATTACTTCTTCCGTTCGGCTCTTGGAACTGTCCAACCCCAATCGCCCGTTGTTGAAGCGTTTATTAATGGAGGCACCAGGTACTTACCACCATAGCATCTTGGTCGGTAATCTGGCAGAGGCCGCCGCTGAGGCCGTTCAAGCGGATGCAACCTTGGTTAGAGTTGCCGCCATGTATCATGATATTGGAAAATTAAAACGCCCCTACTTTTTCATTGAGAATCAGTTTACCCAAGATAACCCTCATGATAAGATTGCCCCTACTCTTAGCTCACTAATTATTACCTCCCACATCAAAGATGGATTGGAACTGGCCAAGGAAAACAAACTTCCACAGCAGATCCAAGATATTATTATGCAACATCATGGCGATGGCTTAGTCAGCTTTTTTTATCATAAAGCACGTGAAGAAAAAGATGAGGTCCCTGAAGAAGCTTTCCATTATGAAGGGCCAAGACCTCAGACCAAAGAGGCCGCCCTTGTTACGTTGGCTGACAATGTGGAAGCAGCGGTTCGGTCCATGAAACAACCCACACCGGGACGTGTCGAAGGGCTGGTTCGAAAAATCATCAAGGACAAGTTAAACGATGGGCAGTTAGACCAATGTGATCTGACATTTCAAGATTTAGATCGGATCGCGATGGCTTTTGTCCGTGTGCTGAGCGGGATTTTCCATTCGCGTGTCGAGTATCCGGAGATGCCAGCAATGCGCGAAAAGACCGTTAAACAAGAGGGCAATGAGAATATCGTCGGAGCAGAAAATGAAAAGGACCCAGAGAACCATCTGGAAACGGATTTAGAGCAAAACGATAACGTTGAAACTTAACTCGCTATTACGATCGAGCTTAGTTTCTAATTTGAAAGGAGTTAAGGGCGCGTGATCCTTGACGTTACTTGGGAAGAAGATACAATTTTACTTGAACGGCGTGAGCCACTCGCTATTTTATTAGAGCAGGCAATTAAAGAGGCCATTCAACTGTCAGGTGGACCGGAAGAAGCAGAAGTGAGCCTGATGCTGGTTGATGACAAGCGCATTCATGAGTTAAATAGAGAGTATCGAGGGGTGGATCGCTCGACGGATGTTCTTTCGTTTGCCTTACAAGATGAAACGGATGAACCCGATTCGGAGTTTGAAGATGAAATGCTCGGAGATATTGTTATTTCCGTTGAAAGGGCAAGGGAGCAAGCAGGTGACTATGGACATTCCTTTGAACGGGAGATTGTTTACCTTGCTGTCCATGGGACGCTCCATTTATTAGGCTACGATCATGAAGAGGAAAGCGATAAACAAGAGATGCGCAGTAAAGAAGAAGAGGTGATGGCTATATTGGGGTTAGAAAGATTATAGCCTTCAAAGCACTCTCGCGCGTAACTAATGGAGGATAGCATGGGGAGATATCAGAAACCAGGGTTTTGGCGCAGTTTAACTCAAGCTTGGCGGGGGATGCTTTACGCCTGGAAGACGCAGGGGCATTTACAGTTCCATGTTTTTGCTGGAATTATTGTGTTATTCTTTGCCTGGTGGAGCAAGGTCTCGCGTTTTGAATGGTTGATTCTTATTTTGGCGATTGGCAGTGTAATAGGTGCGGAAGTTATGAATACCGCCCTCGAAATTTTAGTGGATATGGTTCAGCCGAACTTTCATCCGCTGGCAGGAATGGCTAAGGATGTAGCTGCAGGCGCTGTTTTGGTGACTGCAATTCAAGCTGTTGTTATCGGGTTGATTGTCTTTTTTCCACGGCTGTATCGTTTCGCTTACCAGATCTTCTAGCAGGAAAGCTCAGGGCCTTACGTCTCGTTATCCAAGTAGGCTAATTAGTTGATAGGAATAGCTGTTTAAAGGAGTTTTATGTTTGAAACAGGATGAAGTTCAGGTGTTAGGAATCATAGAGCCAGTACTTGAGTCGGAACTAGAGGAGGAGGTCCAGCAAGGACTGATCCATCAAGCTCAGGCGGCCTACCAACAGGCGTATGTTCCGTATTCCCACTACCCAGTTGGGGCTGCCGTGCTTTTTTCATCAGGAAAGATCTACAGTGGGTGTAACGTCGAGAATGCGAGTTACGGTTTGACGGTTTGCGCCGAAAGGAATGCGATTTTTCAGGCAGTGGCTCAAGGGGAACGAGAATTGAAGGGAATCGCCATTGCCGTACCGACAGATGAGTTCCCTTCACCTTGTGGTGCATGTCGGCAAGTGATTCGTGAGTTTGCAGTGGACTGCCCGGTGATTTTAATTAATGGGCAGGGGGGAATTCGGGTGACGAGACTGAAAACGTTATTGCCGGATGCGTTTGGGATGGGACTTGTGTGACCCAGCGCTCGGTGTTACGACGCAGAGCAAACTAACCGTTCAAGCTCCCGGCTTTGGGGAGCGGGGTTCCCGGCAAATGCGCCCTCCTTGGCGCAGTTGCCGGCAGTGCACATCCTTGTGCACT
>JAJYAS010000060.1 GCA_021779415.1 Bacillota bacterium | reverse complement strand
TTCTTCAGCATCGACCGTTCCATTGAGCAAAGCTTGGTAAACATCATTAAAAGGCATGGGAAGTGCTTGTGCTCCAAGGGCCTCAAATTGATCCTTGAGAACATTAGAAGTCATGATCCGAAAACGCAAGCCTTCAAAATCCTTCGGTGTTCGCAAGGGACGTTCGTTATTTGTAAACTGCTTAAAACCGCTATCCCACATAGCCAAGCCCAAGAACTTCTGTTTCTGTAAATCTGAAAATAATTCTTGCCCAAGCGAGCCATCCATCAGAGTGTGCGCTGTTTTCATATCGGGAAAAGCAAAGGGTAAATCAAACAATTGCCACTCTGGAAACATGGTTGATAATTTGGATGTAGCTGGAGCTAACATCTGTACCGCACCGTTTTTTAGTGCTTCGAATTCTTCTCCATCTTTATATAACTTAGAGTCTGGAAACACTTGTACTTCGACATACCCCCCTGTTCTCTCCCGGACTAAATCGGCAAAGCGTTTTGCCGCTAGCCCTTTCGAGGTATTTTCAGAAACTACATGGGAAAATTTGATTACGATTTTTTCGTCTTTCGCCACTTGTTGTTTATCCAGGACCCTAGGACTACACCCCTCCAATAACAAAAATATTAACAATAGAACGATTAGTTTTTTTGCCACCATGTTTAACCTCATGATCTATCAATCTTTGCGACAATGGATCAAATATTGATGGGCGACTATAAGCTTTATATTCTGATAATTCTAAATTAACAATAATCTGAATATTTAGCAATATTATGTTCATATTGGTAATAATGATCATTTTGGTCATATGATATAGACTATAACGAAAGTTGAGACTAATTGTTTGAAATGTGTTAATATTTCAATAAGTCATACTGTTTTAAGTATTACCTTCTCGTGATTAGGGGTTGGTGATGTATTGAAAGGAAACCATTTTAAACTTCGAACCAAAATTGCCTTGCTATCGTTTTCATTAGTCCTAATTTCTGTTTTGCTTGTGGGTATCGTCATTATTGAACAGATTTCCAGTTCAACAGAACAAGAGATAGGAATGCGGGCAATGGCGATTGCCCGAACGGTGGCTCAACTAAAGGATGTTCAGGAAAATTTAGATACAATTAACGGTTCCAAAGTTATTCAACCAGTGGCAGAGAAAATCCGCCTAGCCACTGGAGTGGACTATATTGTCATTTTCAACATGAACCGCATCCGCCTCTCCCATCCTCTCCAAGATAGAATCGGGACTGCTTTCACTGATGGGGATGAAGGAGATTCCTTGAAGAACCAAGAATATCTTTCACGTTCCATCGGAGTCATTGGCCCCGCAGTCAGAGCCTTTGTTCCGATCAAAACGGATGAGGGCACTAGGCAAGTCGGAGTGGCGACAGTAGGAATTCTTACCACGACATTTATAGAGATTATTCAAGCTTTACGTCTTAAACTGTATATATCCCTGCTCATTGGAGTATTTATAGGTAGCTTGGGATCTCTTTATTTGGCAAGAAACATCAAAATGAACATGTTTAGCATGGAACCCCAAGAGATTGCTACAATTCTTGAAGAAAGAGTCGCGATCTTTCAATCTCTCGAAGAAGGAATTATTGCCATTGACACACTAGGAAATGTGACCTTTCTTAACAATGAGGCCCGCCGAATTACAGGTAACGACACTGATAAGATCTGTCTCCCTTTAGAAGAGATCGTTGGTATACCGGGGTTGGTCACAACCATGTTAAGTGGGGACGTCCGAGAAAACTGGGAATTGGTCATCAATAAAACGTTGGTTTTGGCTAATATTCTTCCTATTCGAATCAAGGGAAAAATGGTGGGCGCGGTGTTAACCTTCAGGGATAAGACCGAAGTAAAGAAGATGGCCGAAGAACTTACGGGAGTGAAAACGTTCATCGAAGCTCTTCGTGTGCAGAATCATGAATCCCAAAACAAGCTGCACACCATCGCTGGCTTATTACAACTGGGAAACGACCAACAAGCCTTAGATTATATTTTTGCCGTGACAGAAGAACTGCAGGAGATCATCGGGTTTGTCAATAATAAAATCAAGAATGACAGCGTAGCAGGACTTCTTCTTGGAAAATATAACCGAGCTAAGGAACTTCATTTAGAACTTTATTTCGATCCCGAGTGTTATCTGAGTGATTTGCCGGAACAAATCGAAAGCAGCAAGCTAGTTTTAATCCTTGGTAATTTATTAGACAATGCCTTTGAAGCAATTAATGGCTTGGATTTGGCAGAGGTTCATTGTCATATTTTTCAGGGAGATGAACTAGTTATAAGTGTAGAAGATACTGGTCCAGGTATTAGCGCAGCCAGTAGGGCTCGTTTATTCGAATGGGGATTTACCACGAAAGAGTCACTCAATCACGGAATCGGTCTTTCTTTGGTACTACACGCTATAGAAAGCCTTGAGGGAACTATTGAAGTCGAAACAGGAACATGGGGAACAAGGTTTCTTATCAGGATTCCGTTGCTAGGTAACAAGCCGAAGGGGTTGGGATTAGTATGATAGACATGATTCTAGTAGAAGATGATCCGATGGTAATGTCCGTTAATGAAAGTTTTATTGTTCAGGTAGGGGGCTTCCAAGTTGTGAATAAAGCTCGGACAGGTCGTCTTGCCTTAGAGTTAATCGAAAAGCACCAACCTCGTCTCGTTATTCTTGATATTTACTTACCTGATATGAGCGGTATCGAAATCTTAAAAGAATTACGCCGACAGGGTACTCCTACCGACGTAATAATGATTACTGCTGCGGATGATGTAGATATTGTTCAAGATGCCATACGTTTTGGTGTGGTCGATTATATTATCAAACCTTTTAAATTTAAACGAATCAAAGCTGCTTTAGAAAAATACAAAGCTTATTCCAATAAATTCGGAGACCAAGGAGTTATCGACCAAGAACAATTAGATAATCTAACAAGTATGAATTCGTTTCCTAAAATTAATAACGTAGGCGACAATATTTTACCCAAGGGCTTGCGTGAAATTACCCTTAAACAGGTTTTAACGTTTCTGGGTAACGGAACGCAAGGATATTCCGCTGAGGAAGTGGCCGAAGGGGTTGGCTTGGCGCGCGTTACTGCCCGACGTTATCTGGAATACCTAGGACGAAATGGGCAGGTTTGTCTCGAGAGTCAATATGGTTCGGTCGGTCGTCCTGTTAATAAATACAAGGTTAATCGTTAATTTACCTTCTACCAGCCAAAGGAATTCCAAAATATTGTTGAGACTTTGTTTTTTCGAAAAAAAGGGAAATCCTCCGTGTGAAGGACTTCCCTTTTGAATTGTTAGAATTGCTTAGATCGTCTATTCTTCAATATGTGTCTTCATCGTCCGGGATATTCACTGCAAAGTGTGCTCCTTCAAGGATCTGTGCCAAAACATTCAAAGGAGTAGTTGCCACCTCGCGATACATCCGGTGGGTGTATAAGTGACGAACGTTGGGAAACTCTTGCTTAAATAAGCGCCGAGCCTTGTCTCCTGCATGATCGGCATCCAGGAGTACACAAACCTCATCATCACTAAACTCTGCTATCAACTGTTCCAACTTGTCTAATCCCAACGTCCCATGGGTGCAAGCGATCTCCACAGGTTCGTCCAAGAGCTGCAGCAAACGCTGTTTGTCGGTTTTTCCTTCTACAATAATAACTTTGCCCATTATCCCACCTAATACTTTCCAGCCAATAGTATCATTTTATGACTGCACTCCAGATTAGCTTCTACCATGTGTTGCCTAAATATACTTTCCCCCTCTTCTCTCTTGATTACTTTGTCATAGCTTAGAATCATCCACTCCATCAAGCCAGTCTCGAATAACATTAACCACAGATGCGATGCAACCGTCTTCAAAAGGTGAAACTAAATTGGCTACACTAATCAGTTCCAGAAAAGACTTACTGCCCCCAGCCTGACAAAGCCTAAGATAATCTGCCCAAGCCGTCTCTTGGTCTTCACGAGACCGTTTCCAAAATTGAAAGGCACAAATTTGAGCTAAGGTGTAGTCTATATAATAAAAGGGATCGCCAAAAATATGCCCTTGTTGATGCCAGTAACCCCCACGTTCTAGATAGTCGTTGTCCTCATAATCACGATGGGGTAGGTATTTCTTTTCGATCTCTCTCCATGCTGCTTTTCTATCCTTTGGCGAAGCCTCAGGATGAGAGTAAACAAAATGCTGGAATTCATCAACCGTAACCCCATAAGGAATGAAGAGTAATGCCTCGCTCAAATGGGTGAATCGGTATTTAGCTGTGTCATCTTTAAAGAAGAGTTCCATCCAAGGCCAAGTGAAAAATTCCATACTCATCGAGTGAATTTCGCAGGCCTCATAGGTAGGCCAATGATATTCAGGAATGTGATAGTTTTTGCTACAATAGACTTGAAAAGCGTGACCTGCTTCATGTGTCAAAACATCAATATCCCCTGAGGTGCCGTTAAAATTGGAGAAGATAAAGGGGACCTGATAGTCGCTAATATAGGTACAGTAGCCCCCACCAGCTTTACCCTTTTTAGCAACCAAATCCATCAGCTCATTGTCCACCATAACCTTAAAGAACTCACCTGTCTCTGCGGACAGCTTGTTGTACATACGCCGTCCATTGTCAACAATCCACGTTTGATCTCCTTTTGGTTTAGCATTGCCCGTTTGAAAAATAAACTTCTCATCATAATAAGGTAGCGTCGCCGTCCCCAGCCTTCTCTTCTGTCTCTCCCGAAGTTTACTTGCCACTGGGACTATATCGTTCTGAACTTGCTGGCGGAAGTTTGCCACCATATCAGGATCATAGTCTGAGCGAAGCATTCTTGCATACCCTAGTTCGATGAAATTCGTATAACCCAACTTCTTGGCCATGCGAGTTCGGACCTTGACCAAGTCATCGTATAGTTCATCAAGCTTTTCTTCATGGGCTGTAAAGAATTCATATTTGGCTTCGTTGGCTCGTTTTCGTGTAGCACGATCTGTCGATAATTGAAACGGAACTATGCCGGGTAGATTTCTCTCTTCTCCTTCAAATAGAATTTTAGCGGAAGCGATGAGTTTGGTATATTCACTTGATAGTTTGTTTTCCTGTTGTAAATCTTCTATAATTTCCGGGGCAAACGTTTTAAGGGTCAAATCGGCTTTAGTAAAAAGCTGTTTCCCCCACTTTTCTTCTAAGCCCTGCCGGAACTTGGAGTTAACGAGTGACTTATAGTACTGGGAAATCAAGCCCTGATAAACCGGCGTAACTTCATCAAAATAATTTTGTTCTTCTTCATAAAATGGGTCTGTTGTATCAACGGTGTGGCGGATTGTGACGAGCTGCTCCAGCGTCTCAAATTTACTTCTTAATTTATTAATCTCTACCATCACCGTATTTTGTTGTTCGAAATCTTCGGCCTGATCGAACTTAGCCAAATAATCGGAGAACTTAGTTTCAAACTCCTGCAAATTCGGCCTTCGATATGAAAACTCACTAAACTTCATGGACACTCACCTTCCTTGTGTCTTATCATATATGGAATAGTTCCTGGATTCAAATTTCTATCTTCATTAAGCATTTGCCATTGGATTTGTATAATTCATTTCATATAATCGTGCATAAGAAAAAGAGATCAAGTTCAAGCCTTAATCTCTTTGCAGTTTAGTACAAGAAATCCCATTATTGAAGAAACTCTTAAACGCTCCAAGCAAGTTCAGAGTCCACTAATTTCTTTTCTTGGATGAACTCCATCAGTAACTTAGCTGTGCCCCCAGTAAGTTTAAGACAACGGCGCAAGTGTTCTGGTGAGTCAAACTCATGAGGGTTTAATACCCGGCAACAAGTCCCACCATATTCATTTGAAAAACGATCATGAAAGTCATGGGCAGCATCATAGCCCGGTTCGCGGGATTGACTGGGATCAATGCGTCCCTTTAAAAGTCCTAAAATCATCACTGAACCCGTCAAGGCTCCACACATACAGCCGGCATGTCCCAATCCCCCCCCGAAGCCCGTTGCCATTTTCAAACTCTCTGGGTTTAACGGGTTGTTTAACATTTCATTAAAAGCATGAAGAATAGCTTCAGAACAATTTAAACCCTCTTTGAATTTGTTACCTGCTCGCGAACGAGCTTCCAATGCCATATCATCCAAATTGATTTCCCCCTCTTCCTCTTCCTCTTCCTTTTCTCTTTGCCCTTGCCAATATCCATATTGAATTCTATATTTTTCTCACCTATAGCTATTCTAGGTTAACTTCCATATTCCTACTATTCAGAATAATTTTTATATCCTTTTGCCTTTTCGAACAAGACAATACTATTGTTACGTTTGATGAAAATGGCTCCCCGTAGAATTAGAAGTTATTGACAAGCTGAAGTTGATTCATGGGAGTTCCGACCTGCAATTTACCTAATTCTGGGACGCCACAGATGCGGGCATTTTCTTGGGTTGCTAGGCGGTAGACTTCTAGCTTTGGAACTCCTGCCTGAGCCATCCAGTCCAGCTCATCATAGAAGCCTTCACCGTGCAGTACCTGGTAAGCACCAGCATCCGTACCAACTCCAAGTCTAACATTGAGACGATAACCCTCGTATATTTTAGCAAGTTGTGTCTCCAAAATGCGTTTTAAAGTATCGAGTTCATGTGAAGAATATCGGGTTGAAGGATATTTTAAAATATTTCCGATTGGAGCAACGGTTGGAACCCAAGCAATATTTTTCTCTCTCATTAGCTCAAGGTGCTGGGTCGTCATATAATAGCCATGTTCGATCGAATCGACTCCCGCTGCAATAGCCACAGAAATTCCCTCTTCTCCGCTGGCATGGGCCATAACGAGAATCCCGCGCCGATGAGCCGACTCAACCAACTCTCGTAATTCTTCAACCTTCCACTGAGTGGCTCCGACTACTCGGTAATTATCGAACTTGATCAATCCTGTTACGACGACTTTAAGTTGGTCGATTCCTTGATCGAAGAAGTCTTTCTCCTTTTCCTGCCACTCCAAACTATCTTTAAAGCCACGTCCCAGGAAACGACCATACATGCCCGCTCGATTAACAGCTTCATGCACAGATATAACTTTAGGTCCAGGCCACACGCCTTCATTCACCCTGTTTTTCGCGAGCCAAGAAAAGCCCGGTAAGTCACCGCCATCACGAATACCCACGATTCCCATCTCCAAATAGTGTTGTAAATAACCCTTCATGTTTTCCTCAATCAGAGACGGATGTGCCCAATTTTCCAAGCACAGATAAAAGTCTATGCTGTCAAGAGCCAAATGCACATGTGCATCTAACCATCCGGGCATAATGATATACGAATCCCATCGAAATTCCTTTTCGGAGCAACTCTCTAAATCTCCCAAAAATTGAAATGAACTAACTCTTGCATCTTTCCATTCTAAGAGCACGGATTGAGAGCACAAACCTAGTTCATGGCTCCAATACCCTGCGATGACGGCTACTCCTTGATCAGGAATTTGAATTAATTTTCGTTGAGCACTGCACGAGATAAACGTTGGTTCACCCATTTCAACATCTCCCCTTCTTGGGCGAATTTGTGTTATTGAGTTAATTCTAAGAACAAGGCAGGTTTGGATGCCTCAGATAGTTCAAACTTTTGTCAAACTTTTGCCACATATTTTTTCTATTATAAACCCATAGGATCAAACAAAACACATAAGGAGAGTGAACTTAATGAAAAACATCAAGAAACTTATCGCCTCAGCAACGATTATCGGGGTTTTAGGGGTAGTTGGAACTGCCTATGCAGCGGTTACAGAGTCGCATGCTGAGAGTGTGGCAGGTCTAACAGGACAAACTGTTACCGAGGTAAACCAGCAGCGAGCATCAGGAATAACCTATGGAACCATAGCCAAAGACGCTGGCAAGCTGGCTGAATTCCAAGCGCAAACACTCGAATGGAAAAAGGCTATTCTTGATCAAAGAGTGAAAGATGGACAATTAACCCAGCAGCAAGCTGATCAAATCTATTCTGCCTTCAAGGCCAATCAGGCAACCTGCGATGGAACTGGCAGTGCACAGATTGGCAAAACCTATGGGCTTGGCATGGGAAATGGAACGGGGCTTGGAGCGGGACAAGGTTTAGGGAAAGGGAAAGGATTGGGACGACGCGGGAATGGTATGGGAAGTGGGGTCTGTACTGGAATTGGGACTGGAATTAATTCAGGAACAGCCACAAACTAAATATTTTCAAGAAGTGGGCTACAAGATAAGAAATAAGTTTATTTTGTAGCCCTTAAACTTCAGGCTCTTCTAAAGAAAACTTGGCAAGCGCCAGGTTTAGACCTCCTGACTGGTATCAAAAAATGAATTGACATTCATGCTCTCGACAAAGTATATTAGAACTAATTAGACAAAATCGAGAGGGTGTGGATAAATAATGAGCTATGGGAAATATTTGACGTTCAAAAAAGATGGAAAAGTCGGAGTTATTACCCTAGACAATGCCAAAGGATTCAACCTAGTGGGCACGGATTTTCTTTATGAATTAGAGGAAATCCAAAAGGAAATTAATAGTGACCACGAACTCGGAGGAATTATTATTAATGCCAATGGTGACCACTTTTCGGCAGGAATTGATCTTAAGTTTTTGCAGGGGGTAAGTTCTCAATTTATTATGGATAATCTGGTATGGCTGCAAAAGCTGTACTCCTTCTGGCAAGACCTGAACATACCTGTCATTGCAGCCATCAACGGCCTTTGCTATGGTTCCGCCACTGAACTTATCCTTGGTTGCGATATTAGAATCGCCTCTGATGATGCTAAGTTTTCAATTCCCGAAGTACGATTTGGGTTATCACCCGATATGGGAGGAACGACTCGCTTAACACACCTAGTTGGTATTGGTCAGGCCAAGCGGCTTATTATGGGCTGCGAAGAGATTGATGCTGAAGAAGCCTTGCGGATTGGCTTAATTGAGATATTGGTTAAAAAGGAAGAGTTAAATGAGCGGGCGATGAAACTGGCCCATAAAATGGCGAATCTTCCACCAGTAGCAATTCGTTTTGCCAAAAAGGGTATTAATGTCGCTAATGAAAGTAGTGTTGCGTCTGCATTGCTCTTTGAACAGGCGCAATCCACATTTTGCTGTGGCACAGAAGATTTGCGCGAAGGGGTTACAGCCTTCCTGGAAAAAAGAAAACCTGTATTCAAGGGAAGATAATTCCTTCACTCTATAACGGCATAAACACACACTTTCAAGTACCTCCTCAAACCTATTTATCAAGTTTGTGGAGGTACTTTTGCCATATTTTTTCATCCGAAGTAACTAGAACAACCGGCCTAGAAACGGAAAGATTATGGAGATACTCCAAAATGGCTTCACAAAGTTTTGGTTCCTCCATTGTTTCTTTTACGAATAAGAAAAGGGGTGCCTCGGCAGTGTATTGAAGTGCTAATTGGGCGATGGCCATACGATAGGAAAAATAGGTTGCTTGAGTCGAGGAGGACGAAATCCAATTAACGATCCACTCCGCTTCTCGTTCGAGTTCCTTTCCGTATTTGGTTTGCCACTCGCGCCATGAAACTTCCAATAATGCCTGAACATCTTGTAATGCATGCTGCAAATTCTCATATGTCATCCATTTCTGTTTAACGTTCTCTATCTTTTTCTCCAGTGCAGACAAGGACGGGTATCTTTGACTACCCTGAAAACGCTGTTCCGCAATTTTCAGTTGTCCTCGGATTTCGAGCTGTTGGTTATTAATATCAGCCAGATTCGCCTGCCTTTCTTCATTAGACAGCCAGCTTTCACGTTCCAACTCAGCCAAGGGCTCCAAAATTTCAGCGAGTTGCTCAATATTGCGATCTCCGAGCAAGTCACGATACCTCTTAGCAAGAACAGCGACTTCTTTTTCTATTTCCTCTTTTATCCTCAATTGCTTAGCAACCTTCAAAACCTCAGCAAGGACTTCCTCACGATTTGTTGCTGGTGTCCCCCAATTTTCTAACTTAACCTGCAGTTGTTCCGCACAAGCAGCCATTTTATCTTCTTCGATTTTCTGCTTTGCGAGTTCAAATTGCAATGCCTCACGACTCTGTTCTAGTCGATGTATTTCTCGTATGTAGTCCTGCCAGCCGTTCAGCCATTCTGCCAAATTCGCTGTTTTGGACGCAGCAAACGCTCGGCCTAAAATTTCATTGTGTGAATTCACGATCTTATGTAACGTTTCTTCCCGGTACACATTGGCTTGCAGACTCTCCAATTCAACCTGCAAGCGTTCAACCCGCTTGCGCCGCTCATGAAATTCCTGAAGTTTGCTTTGAAATTCCTTGTAGTTTGACACTTGATAGTATTGATAGTCTTGAGCAAGGCGAAAAGATAGTTTTTCACCAATGCTTTTGCCGCCAAACTGTTCTTGCCAAACCCGATCAAGCAAGCTACCAACTTTAGAGTTCTGCCACTGGGATAAAT
>JAJYAS010000059.1 GCA_021779415.1 Bacillota bacterium | reverse complement strand
ATGAAGCAAAAACTCTTCTGTCGTTGCATAAAGAATTGGCCGTCCCGGACCTTCCTTACGGCCTACATCCTTCACTAATCCCTTCTCTACTAACGTAGCCAAGGCCCGATCGGATTGCACTCCTCGGATGAAGTCCACTTCCCCTCGCGTCACCGGTTGTTTATAGGCAATAATTGAAAGCACTTCAAGGGCTGCATTGGAGAGGGCCTGTGCAGGTTGCTTATAAAGAATTTCAATATAGCGGGCTACTTCCGGCTTGGTGCCCAATTTGTATCCACCATTGATTTCGAGGAGAGTTAAACCGCAAGAATCCACGGCATAACGGGCACGGAGCTCGTGAAGTAGCTCTTCAATTTTCGAACTATCCAATTCGAGAATCTCTCCGAGTAATTCAGCGGGGAGTGGATTCTTGGCGACAAATAAAAGGGCTTCCAAAGCAGCCGTTTCCGGTTCCCGAAACAGCATTTCATCTACTCCTCTTCCGTGAATTCCCAGGCTTTCTTCGTTGGAAATAACATAATATCGCTCAGTCTTGCCGGCTGTTCAGCCCGAACTTTCCCAGATTTCAAAAGTTCCAGCAAAGCCAGGAAAGAGACCACTATTTCCATGCGTGATCCGATCCGCATGAGCTGAGCAAAACGCATTCCATCTGGATGGAGAATAACGCGACGCAAAACGTCTTTGAGCATCACTTCAATCGCGATCTCGTCTGGCTCAACATGCCGGATTTCTTCCCCTTTTTCAGCTCGTTCGATCACCTGGCAAAATGCTTGCCAAAGGTCTTCGAACGAGACTCCCATGAGTGGATCCTCGGGCTCAACATCCGCAAGTAAGCCCTCAACATCCACCTCACGATAGTAAGAACGTCCTGATGAAGTTTCCATCGTTTCTAACAATTGCGCTGCATGTTTATAGGCTCGATAAGCAATTAAACGTTCAACCAGTTCCTGGCGCGGGTCTTCTTCCTCATTCTGCTCCTGTTCATTTTTCGGTGGTTTTGGCAAAAGATCTCTGGATTTAATATAAAGCAATTGGGCTGCGAGGACTAGAAACTCTGACGTAACTTCCATATCCAAAGACCCCATTTGCTGTACCGCTTCTACGAACTGGTCGGCGATTCGCGCAATAGGGATATCATAGATATCCACTTTTTCTTGTTGAATTAGGGTCAGCAGTAAATCAAGTGGCCCCTGATAGGCAGGAAGTTCAACCTGCGGAGCAGTTTTTCCACTATTTCCACGTTCCATTTACAGCCCCATAGCGCTGTGAACTTCTTTCATCGTCACCGAGGCAGTTTCCCGAGCACGTTCTGCTCCGTCTGCTAGAACCTTCTCCACGCGGCCTGGTTCCTCCCAATAAGTGCGTCGTTCCCTAAACGGGTTTATAAGCTTCTCCAAGTTCTCCGCAAGATGCCGTTTACAAGCGACACAACCCACTTTTCCGCCGCGACAATTTGCTTCCACTTCCGCAACTTCAGGAGTGTATATCTGATGGAACTTATACACAACACAAACTTCAGGGTGCCCAAGGTCATCTTTGCGTAGCCGAGCTGGGTCGGTAACCATTTGTTGGACTCTCGTCTTGATTTCTTCAGGAGAGGCCGTTAAGGAAATAGCATTATGATAGCTTTTACTCATCTTACGCCCATCTACTCCCGGCAAGAGGGGAACTTTGCCCACAAAATCTTTCGGTTCAGGGAATACCGTTCCGTAAAGATGATTAAAACGACGAGCAATTTCCCGACAAAGTTCAACATGCGGGATCTGATCTTCCCCGACCGGCACCACACTTGATTTATAAAGCAAAATATCCGCTGCCATTAAAAGGGGATACCCTAAAAATCCGTACATGCCTAAGTCTTTCCCCTGTTGACCCAATTGTAGAATTTGATCTTTGTACGTAGGAACACGTTCCAACCAAGACAAGGGCGTAAACATTCCTAAGAGCAATTGAAGCTCGGCGTGTTCTTTAACCGCTGATTGAATAAAAATAGCGCTTTTCTCGGGATCAATTCCCACACTGAGCCAATCTAAAGCGATCTCCCTCCGCAAACGACGAAAATCCAAACGATCCTCATACCCTGTCGTCAACGCATGCAAATCCACGACGGAAAAATAGCACTCATAATCCTTCTGTAACTCAACCCAGTTCTGGATTACACTCAAATGCCCAATATGCAATGCTCCAGTAGGGCGCATGCCGCTTAATATTCTTCCTTTCATAACGAACACTCCTTTTTTCTTCTTAGACAGTGTTTACAAAATTGTTTCAACTCAACCACAAGGGACCGAGAAAAGGAGTTAAAACGAGGGCAATGATGGTCTGATAAGCATAAGCAATCCCATTCACTGCCGGAAATAGTATCCTACTTAAAATATCCGTAAAGAGAAGCAGAACTAAAATGAGCATCCCATACTGTTCAAAGGCTAATAACCGATAAGCTAAGCGTTGGGGCAATAGTCCTCCCAGAACGCCAAACCCATCTAGAGGAGGGATTGGCAAGAGGTTAAAAATCCCCAAACTCAAATTCATGAGCACAATCGCTTTAAACATCATCGCAATAACGCCACTCCATGCAGAACCATGCATCCAATGCATCGTCAAATACCATAATAATAGTGCCACAAAGGCCGTGAGTAAATTCATAAGCGGACCAGCCAATGAAACTAACATACGCCCTCGCAGTTTGTTTCCCTTGAAATATTGGGGGTTGGTCATCACAGGCTTAGCCCAACCAAATTGGTATAAGAACGCCATCAGCGTTCCGAAGATATCCAGATGCACGAAAGGATTCAACGTCAAGCGTCCCTGGCTTCGAGGGGTTGGATCTCCCAAACGGTCAGCGACCCACGCATGCGCAAATTCGTGAAAGGCAAAGCCGATCATCAAGGCAGGAATATTAGCGATTAACGACGGTAAATCAAAACCAGACAAATGTTTTCCTCCTTCTAACGCGGGGTATCAACCCAATGTCGAACTATCCCCTGTTCTTCTTCCAAAGTATGGATCCGGCCTTGCAGCCAAGCCCGACGCACTTGATCTAGAATTTTTCCGATCTCCGGTCCCTGCTTAACACCCATCTGAATAAGTGTCTTCCCATTAAGAGACATGTTGATCTTTTGACTAGCCTCAAGGTATTCGGCAAGTAACTTACTAAATCGATCATCACGGGTTAATACCATTATGACCTCCTTGGGGACTTTGTTAAGCAAGGCGTCCATCTCACTCAAAGACAGTGGCCTCATTAAAGACTCGCGCAAAGATACGAAGTTCATAGTTTCATCGCGAAGAGCTCGGTTAAGGATGACTCGGTCAAGCACTTTTCCAATGACTGGCGATTCCATATCGGAAATAGAAATTAGCCAACGCGTGTTTAGAGACCAATCGGCACTATCCTGCTCATCCTCCAAATTAAAGTTCCAGGCGTATTCATCGCCAAACCACGCTTTAAACAAGCCGCTGCGGATTAAGGTCTGACCCATAGCCAGATAGTTTATCTCTTTAAAAATATGCAATATTTCTTCTGTAAAGCGTTCAACACTAAGTTTAGCAAGAACTCCTGTCTCTATCGCAGTATATAATCCTTCAAGAGTTTCTTTGGCCAAACTAAAATGATAACGTTCCGCAAAACGTATTGCCCTCAGCATTCGGGTCGGGTCGTCAATAAAACTAAGGTTATGTAAAAAACGAATTTTCCCTTGCTGTAAATCCCGCTTCCCGCCATAATAATCCACAAGTTCTCCGAAATGCTCAGCGTTCAGACAAATTGCCATGGAATTAATGGTAAAATCTCTACGAAACAAGTCATCACGCAGGCAAGATTCCTCGACTTGAGGAAGTGCTCCTGGAAAAGAATAGTATTCCCATCGCGTACTCGCCACGTCAAGATGACTCCCATCGGGGAACGTAATCTGAGCCGTACCAAACTTTTCATGCTGAGTAAGCTTCCCCTCAGGCATACGCTGGATCAAAGCCCTTGCAAATTGACCGCCACTCCCTTCGACAACAAAATCCAAGTCTTGGGTTGGGAAAAGCAGTAATAGATCTCTAACAAACCCTCCTACCAGATAAACGGCGCACCCTTCTTCTTCCGCAGTATCCCGTACCGCGTTAAGGATTGCCTTTATTTCCTCAGGCAGGCGTTCTATCAGATCCAAAATATCCTGACGCATTGCGACACTACGCTCGCGCACAAGTTGCATTTCAATAGGAACCGAACCTCCGTGAACGAGACGCAAAACATCGGACCGGGAAACGATGCCCACGAGCTTCCCATCTTCAACCACGGGGAGACGCCCAATATCGTGCTGGACCATCAACCGCTGAACTTCATCCAAAGGTGCCTCTACATCCACTGTGGTCACTTTTGTCGTCATAAAAGCCTTCACCGGCGCGTGTTGCAAACCGTGTTTAATGGCTTTATCCACATCACGGCGCGAAATAATTCCCACCAAACACGTATCTTCAGTCACTGGTACCCCGGTGTGCCCATAACGCAAGAGCATTTGCTCTACTTCACCCAGTTTCGTCTCCGGAGTTACTGTCTTAACCGGATAACTCATCATATCTCGAGCGAGGTGAGGCTTTTTAGCACGACTCTGAATCGCTGAGCGCAATTGTTTTAAAATAACTGGCAGTTCGGCATCCTTAATCGTGGCAGAGGCAGCTCTCGCGTGTCCAGCCCCACCAAATAATTGTACTAATCCATTAACAGCTAAGCCTCTTCCTCTTGAACGACCGACGAGATACACCCTATTCTCCATTTTGACCAATAAAAACCAAGTATCAGCGCTCTCAAGTTCCCCGACTCTGTGAGCCAATAAGGCAAGCCCACCGACATAATCCTTGGTCTCCGCATATGAAAGATACACGGGTAATCCATCGAAGAGTTCTGTCTGACCTTGGTCAAGCAATTGTTGTAATAAATCTTTTTGTTCCTCTGCAAGAGGCCTTCGTAAATATTCGGCAATAACCCCCAAATTCGCACCTTGCTCTAACAAATAAGCCACAGCGCGAACATCACGGACTGTGGTACTATCAAACAATAAACTCCCGGTATCGTCATAAATTCCAATAGCCATCAGCGTTGCTTCAAAACTACTTAACGGTAACCCAAACCCTGCCAATTTCTCAACGAGGAGCGTTGCGCACGCCCCAACTGGTTCAATGACCATTTCCGGTTCGAGCTTCCCAGCATAAGGATGGTGATCGTAGATTTCTATCTCAATTCCCGGAATTTGAGCCACCTTTTCACCCAGCACACCCGCACGTTTCAGTGAATGGGTATCAACTAGGATAACCCGGGAAACTTCGTCCACGTTAATATCTTGAGCTTTGCGAAACCGAAGCTGATCCTTAGAAAGCGCCAAAAAGTTTTGAACATAGACATTAGGTTTCCCGTCCATCACCAATATGCTGTTCGGATAGAGTTTTTGAGCGGCAACCATCGACGCCAGCGCATCAAAATCGATTTGGCGATGGGCCAAAATGATATCCATAATTACATCCTCAAACCTTATCTTAAAATAACTTATTTTTAAATTATACCATCTTTGGCCTGTTTCCAGCAACAACTATGCTCACTGTGAGAAAAATAGGACATCAAGCCTTTAAAGCTTAATGTCCTATTTATAAAAATGATCTAAATTAGATACTTTCGTTAATTGCTTCAGTTGCTTGTTCAATCTCTTGAGAAGTCATACCGCTTTTACCCAGATTAAACTTGATGG
Source organism: Bacillota bacterium (assembly GCA_021779415.1). The sequence continues at coordinate 4,887 of JAJYAS010000059.1, read as the reverse complement.
CATCCGTCCAAAAAGCACACTTTGCACTTATCTTTTTAAACGCTTTAGCATTAACTTTATTCGTTTTTGCTCTGGCGTCTGCATTTGACTGTACTATGGAACAAATATAAAGAGCTTTTACTCGAGCCTCTTGATCAAGCTCCTCAAAGGTTTGATTCAGTTCCGCAATTAGTTTGCGATAGTACTCCGAAAACTCCTCAAAGGGAATCTCCGTTTCCATATGTAAGTATTCTTTCAACTTTTCAAGTAGCTTTTCCAATGTGCACCCTCCAAAAAATTCGCCTTCTAATAACCTTATATATTATATAATTATTTCATAAAAATGACAAGAGCCCACAACTATTTTGCGCATTACTAGTTTTGCACTGGTTTTTCACCTACGAGTTTTGCAACCATTTTTTCTTCCAAAAATATGCCATAACAATTAAAACAATAAGAACCGATAATCCATAAAACACACTAAGACCATAAGTTGTATGTATCAAAGGCATGTCTTCAAAGTTCATACCAAAGAAACTCGTCAACAGATTAATCGGTAACAGTATGGTCGCCAAAAGCGTCAACAACTTCATAATATCATTGGCATGATTATCAATGGCTGCTTGATATGCTTCTCTAAGGCTCTCAATCATTTCATGTGTTTGATGAACGTGATCCATAGCGCGCCTCATGTCAAATATCAATTCCTCTTGGAGGTCCCCATACACTGCTTTTTCGATGTTCTTGAAACGTTCAAAAATGTTGCTATGGGCATTCAAAGATCGTTTCAAACCCAAAATTCTACGGTGCAAGGCAATAATTCGTTTTAATTGCCAGGAACGGGGAGCTGTCAGAATCTCCTCTTCCAGAATATCCATTTGGTCTTCAACGATATCCAAACGTTTCTGATGGTGACGCAACACGCTTAAACCAATGGCGCAAGTCAACTCTAGAGGATTTGGCAGAATACCCTGTTTGGCCCATTCGTCCAAACGCCCTGATGACATACCGTTCCATTCTGTCAAAACAAAGACCTTAGGAGTTAGAAAGATACGAACTGGACGTTCCTTCCCTTGCTCATCAATATCTCTAAAACAAACATAATGAATATTCGTCCTCAACCGATCAAAATGGGGACGAAAAATTATAGATCCTTCTTTAGTTCTCCCTCTCGACTCCTCAACTTCTCGCTCACGCAGGTGTTGAATCCATTCCGAGAGATTATCTTCAGACAACAATGAGGGTACTTGATCCCATTCTTTGAAGTCCAGCACAAAGAATTTAAAGCCTTCTTCTACTCCAAGATGTGGCTCTCCTTCCTGAATTCTTTCAGTACAGTGTGAAGTAACATAAAACTCTTCCATCCACCCATCTCCTCCGCCCATGGTGCCGTCCATATGGATATCCGACCTTATTACTATACCATATTAAAGATCTGATTCCTCGCAATTAAGACCAATGGATGTTACACTTCTTTGACCGAGCTGTTTTCCAAACTAGGCTTATTAGCACTTTCATCCGAGGTAGCGTAGCATTAGCGAGGCGGAACACAGAAAGTGTTCCCTCGCCAACCCTAGAGCAGCCTCATCCCCCCAGCCCAGAACTTTGCGCTTACAAAAGCGAATCTTCTTTGATAGAGCAGTTGCCAAACTCGGCGATCGCGGTGCTTGCATCAGCGGGGCGGAACACAGGACGTGTTCCGCCAGCAATCAGACAAGGAGGTCTGATTTGCTGGGTACCCTGCCCTCTTGCATCATACTGCGAGAGCCCTAGTTTGGCCCACGACATCATGGGGTGAGCGTTGTAACGCAAAGTTCCCTACTTAAAAAACACAGAAGTGGTCTTTCCCTCTTCAAAGAGCTTTTTCACAACAGCACGTGATTTCAAGGGATCGACTTTCCAATAACTGATACCGTTTTCTGTGAGGAAATTTCCTGGTAAGGTTTGAGATGAAATCTCAGGCTTTTCATTACGCAACAGCTGGTTCGTAAGAGACCATAGCTCACTTACCGAAAGGTTCGTTTCCACAGATTTAGTCATTTGCGGGATAAGCCAAGGTAACTTAGGAACGGTCTTAATTTGCATAAATTCCTTTCCCATGGCTCTCAGGACAGCTTGTTGTCGCGACGTCCTCGAGATGTCCGCAAAGGCATCATTACGAAACCTTGCGTATTGCAAAGCTTGAGCCCCATTTAGTCGTTGTATTCCTTTCTTTAGATTAATTACACCATCCGTCGCATCTCCAGTGAGATAATACATATCTTTTTCAACCGTAAGAGTTATTCCCCCTAAGGTATCGATAATTGATTTGAACCCTGAAAAATTCGTAAGAACATAACCATCAATAGGCTGTCCAATTAAACCTTCGATTAATGTGCTTGTCGTTTTAAGTCCTTTACCCACTCTTGCAGCGGCATTAATTTTGTTTTCTCCATAACCTGGTATCATTACTTGAGTGTCTCGAGGAACGGAAAGAAGGGCAATTTTACCGTTTATAGTATTTATACTGGCTATTAATAGTGAATCTGTATTACCAAGCGATTTTTCTCCATTCCGGCGATCTACCCCAACCAAAAGAACGGTAAAGCGGCTCGCCTTAAGCTCAGGAACCACGTTGGGAGGATCATTTGCGCTTTCCATGATCAAGTCTGGTTCACTGATGATTGGTTGCTGTGTTTTTTCTTCAAGTTTGCTCGGTTCACTTTTTACCTGGTCATTTGCACGAAGGATCGGTTTCTTTTCATTCCCAACAACTTGGCTCACAAGAACAGCGCCCAAAACCAAACTTACACCCAAAAAGAACCCAACCAGTATGGGTTTTTTATATCCCCTTATGACCCGGAAAATCATGCTGCCAAACTGTTTATTTTTCTGCATCCGAGTCCACTCCATTTCTAAAACATTTTCTTTAGCATCAAACAATTCCTAATGAAATATTCCGATTTTCATGTCGAAAACCTAAAAATATAAAGAAAAATATAAAACGACTAATCCCCTGATTTAAGAGGATTAGTCGTTTTGGATTTTTCTTTACGCTCTTTAATATGGCTCGTTTTGCACCTTGTAGCACTATGTCTTGTTTTACATATAATGCCAATAAAGGAGGGGCTAATATGCGCTTTTTAAACACAAAATTTTCCAAGGAGATTACCATTGATAATATAGACACTGTCTTAGAACAAAGTGATTCGACTAATCTTATGAGTAAATTCTACCGCAACCAGAAGGCATCGACATCAGAGGCGCCAGAGACTCTCTACGAAAATGAAGCTTGGGCACCAAAAAATGAAACGATAGGGATATTCCGCAAACGCAGGATGAATGTCGAGTAACACATTAACACGATATTGAAGAAAGGGGGGGACTGAATTGGCCCCTGGATACACTCGTGTATATGCACCGGTATTACGGAGTCCTCTACTCTTTCATCAATCTACTACTGTGCATTCGGCTCCCTCATATCATCCTCCCCTGCCAGGCTCCGCTCCATCAACGCCGACTCGAAATTACCCCCGTCCCTCACCGTATACGCTTCAACCCCAATACAAGGTTCAAACTCCATTGCCAAATTATCCTCACTCTAACCCTTACTACTCTGTTTCTCCACTACCCACTATTCCTTCCCAAATAACCTTCTCTTCGTATTCTGGTCCCGACTTCGCTTATGCTTCAACCGTCTCCTCTAAAGGATTAGCTCTCATTCTGATCGCGACTCTTATATTAGTTGCACTTGATCTTGTGATTGTTCGCCCACAAAAACAAACTTCGAAGCTCGAAGTTTGAGTAAATAGAAAAGGCCCCATAGCGACAACCGCTCAAGGGTCTTTTTTCTAATCACAAAAGGAAGTATTAATTACCACTTACCGACTTGCCATGTGCAAATACTTCAACCGTGCAGGCAGAACATCGTTGCGCAGCAAGTCTTCATGGGTTTCACGCTTCACGATCACATCGGCTTGTCCGCTCTCCACAAGAACTACGCCCGGGCGTGTAAGCCGATTGTAATTCGAGGACATGGAATAGTTATACGCACCCGTACAAGAAACAGCGATTAGGTCACCGGATTCAGCTTTCGGTAAATCAATATCCCAAATCAACATATCACCAGACTCACAGCACTTTCCAGTAACGGAGACAGTCTCTGTTGCCTCTTCCTTGGCGCGGTTAGCAAGAACTGCCTCATAACGCGCTTGATAAAGTGCCGGCCGCGGATTGTCCGCCATGCCCCCATCGACAGCAACATATTTCCGTATCCCAGGAATCTCTTTAATAGACCCAATGGTATAGAGTGTCGTTCCCGCCGTTCCCACAATTGAACGACCTGGTTCAATAATAATTTTCGGACGCGGAAAGTTCCGTTTCTGACAAGCGTTCTCTAAAGCGTCTTGAACTGCGTTCGCATAGTCTGCAATCTGGGCAGGTTCATCTCCAGACACATAATATATCCCAAATCCTCCACCGAGATTCAATTCTTCCAGGTGGTAAGAGGTGCGTTTAAGAGTATCAGCCATATAATCAATCATAATCTGCACTTCGTGCCGGAAAGAATCTAATTCAAAAATTTGCGACCCAATGTGAGCATGGATCCCTTTTACAACAAGGTTGGAATACGATAACGCTAAATCAATCGCCTGATCTGCTGTACCGTCCGGCAATGTAAAGCCAAATTTAGAATCGATCTGACCCGTCTGAATATACTCATGCGTATGTGCTTCAATCCCGGGTGTCACACGAAGAAGAACCTCTACCTGAAGATTCATTTCTTGAGCTAGTTCATTGATTATATTCATTTCATAAAAATTATCGACGACGATTCGCCCTACACCCGCTTTAATTGCCATAGTTAATTCTTCACGAGATTTATTATTGCCATGAAAGTAGATGTGCGCAGCTGGAAAATTGGCTTGC
>JAJYAS010000934.1 GCA_021779415.1 Bacillota bacterium | reverse complement strand
AACCTTTACAGTCATTCCAGCCTTGGAGGCCAACGAGAGCCCTTCAAGTTGATGGCTAATCAACACCCTAGCAGCATCAGGCCCAATCAGGGTTTTACCTTCCCAGCGAACGTAACTGTAGATTTTAGCACCAATTTTCTCATCTAAGGTGTTAATGGTAACCGTAATGTGGGACACGCCAATCTCAGCCAATTCTTCGATCTTTTCTGGCAAGAGCAGGCCATTAGTGCTTATACAAAGGATCATCTCTGGAAAATTTCTCTTTACCCCTCTCAGGGTTTCGAACGTTGCCTTGTTCGCTAAAGGTTCTCCAGGACCCGCTATCCCTACAACGGTAAGTTTTGATCCGATATCAGATGCTTTTGCCTTCCTGACTGTCTGAAGCGCTTCTTCTGAGTTTTGTACCCTACTGGTTACACCTGGACGGGATTCATTTGCACAATCAAATTTGCGCACACAATAATTACAAGATATATTACATCCCGGAGCTACAGCCAAGTGTATCCGTCCGGTTTTACCATGCCCCTTTGTTGAGAAACAAGGATGTCCAAGATTTAGGTGTGGGCTATTCATATTTCCTCGCGTACATTCTTTTTGCATCTTAATCCCTCCAGTCGTTTTGTTATTCGTTTATCCCATTCCAAGGCGCACATACACTCGAGCCTCGTGCCTCGCAAGAATCAAGCTGATTTTTCCTTAAACGTATAGCAGTTACGTACACAAATACTGCCGCAAGCCTGGCAACCAATGCATCGGTCTTTATTGGCAATTTTTGCAATATGCCGTTCTGTCCCCTCATCATCCTCGAAACTCTCTAGGCCTAAGCATTTTTGCACACATAATTTCACACACCGCCCACATCCCAGGCACAAGGTGTTATCGATCTCTTCCACATACTGTGGAGTCCAAGGTAATCCGCCATAGGTTTGGTAAATTAGTACTTCACTCACTTTAAATCCTCCTTCTGAGGTTCGATATCCCCCACGCCTTCCACTTTCTTCTTTAGCCAAGGTGGCAATTTTTTGGAAAGCAGCAATTTGTTGAGTCTGTTAAGTTCGTCGATAATTAATGTCCCTTCAGGCACTTTCAAAGGATGAATACCGCTTTGAACTAGACGCGCTGCTGCGGGACCACCAATCTGTGTGCAATAGACGATTGCACATTCTTTGAGCATTTTAATGCGTACATCAACTTTATCATCGGATTCCGCCATGTCTTCAGAGGATAGAGATGTATGGATAATCCCTTGAGGTTCCTTTGTGAATTTATACATCTCAAACGAAGGGGCGGAAGCAAAATGCGAATCAATTGTTAAGCCATCACTACTGGCAAAGGCTATAAGCATACCTGTACCCTCCCTCATCCTAAGACTATCTCCTTCATTCTTGTATTTGTTATTTGAGCTATCGACCTTGTCGATTTTCTCCCTAACCTACCGCATTCAAAGTGTCAAAAAGAAATTGTTGAGTGCCTTCATAACTAATCCAACATTTTTGTGGATAGCCAACCCGGTCAAAGACTGGCAATCCCGCTCTTAAATGAGGAATTTTCAGCAGCCCTGCGGCTTGACGACCGTTCGAATTGGCAATAATTAGCGTGCTCTGACCTGCTCGTTCCTCGAGGGTTTCCAAATCTCCCACTTCGATCGGGATAGGTAGGGATAGTTTGTGGATGCCTGCTTGGGATGCCGCCAAGGCTACAGAAAGGTCAGCACCTACCTCAACCAAGCAGGAGGCTAGACTATACATCAGATCCATCTCCAAGGCTATCGCTATTTTCAGACCGCCAAGTTGGTCATGGAAGTCGGCTAGAGTATCCAACAATCTGCTCCTTTGTCGGAGCAGCTTCGCCGGTATCGGTTTACCTGATATCTTTGCTAGAGTTAAAACGAACGTATCTGTTACTTCTAGGCCGGTTAAAGAAGGAAAATTAAAATGAGGAATTTCGTATGTTTGTTTTACGATTTCTCCCGCATCCTTCATACTTAGTCCAAACGACAAACAGGCCTTAGACTTTGCCAAACGCTGAAAATCTTCAAGTAAGGTTCCACCCTGAACCACCGGGGCCGCTTCCAGTTCAGCATGCCCATCTAGAGAAATTGAAAGATCAGGAATGGTAATGGGCCTAAATCCAAATTCCATCACGATCTCTTTTAGCTCATCGACATCGCCCGGGGTTAAATGACAACCAGGCAGCAAGGCTATGGAAGGGACTTCCTCAGAATAATCTTGTTCAAACCTCTTGGTTGGATGTCCAGCCAACGTCGTAATCAGAGCCTCTACCGTCCGCTGATACCCTTCTTGCATTGAACCGATATAGTCCGGCGTACTGGCCAGGACAACAGGCAGATCGTTTAAATCCGGTCTTTCTGAGCGCAGGCTAGACAGTGCGCTAACCATGTCATCTCCGAAAGTTTCAGTTAACCCAGTACTCATCACTCCGATAATTTGAGGCTTATATTTATCGCCTGCCACAGCAATTCATTTTTTAAGATGTTCCCAA
>JAJYAS010000933.1 GCA_021779415.1 Bacillota bacterium | reverse complement strand
GTAGACATTTTCACTGAACCCGATAGTTAGTGCAGTTAAATTAAACGAATCAACCAGAATCGGATAAATCGGAGGAAGCTCGATAATAAGATAAAAGATGGGTAGTGGCTTAGCTCAAACTGTGCTATGATCAAGGAAAAAGCTCTGGCGTTATGGAGGAGTGGCGGAGTTTGCATTGGTATATGAGTGACTTCCCAAACACAAAATGAGGATTCGCGAAATTTTACTAAATAATTAAGATGGGGGTAAGATTCCTGAATATTAAAAAGATAATATTCAATTTTAAACATAAGAGTCTGACGAATCAGATAATCATAATCATTGCCGCGATCATGTTAGTACCTTTACTAGCATTGATGTATGACATCTTTTTTGCTTCACGGACTGAAGAAGTTGTATTCTTAGATAAAGAGCAAAGACTGGAGGCCTTGGTTAATAGTATCAATGCCGGATATTTGAGAAATTTGGAATCTTTGTCGGTAGGTCCAGAGGTTATCACATCAACCACACTCAGCAATGAGTATACCCGGGTCGTAGAACCCCAGGTTCCAGCGAATTCTGGTATTCGCTTTGGTCTATATGTTCCAAATACGGAGAAGATTACGATACTTGGTTTCCTGCATAACTTTCGTAACCTTTCACTGGAAGAAGAAGTTCAGAGGGAACAAGAAATACTTGCCAATACTAAACCGGGCCTGAAAGCAGCAGAGATGGGTAATGCACCACTCTTTCGAATTTCGGGTTCTTGGGGTGATCAGGTCGTCGAGTACATTTCTCCTGTTGAGCTAAACGGGAAAGTGGTAGCAGTTATGTGGGTAGAGGAGAGACTTAATCCCTTCTTTTACCAGAGTAATTACTTTCGGAAATTGCTGCGCTATTTTACACTTGGCATACTGCTCGTAGTTATGATTGGTACACTCATAATCATCAGAAGTTTAACCAATGGGGTTGACCGCCTAAAGCATGGATTACAGAGCATAGAGAAGGATATTCATCACTTATTGCCTGAAATGCCGGGTGAACTGGGTCAGGTGGCTCTAGCAGTTAATCGGATGGCTGAAGGTCTAGCCGAAAAGGAACGGTTGGAAGATCAATTAAGGCAATCTGAGCATCTTATTGCACTTGGCCGTTTAGCAACTGGGGTAGCTCATGAATTGCGTACCCCCATTGGTATTATCAAAACCTTGGCCGAGCTCATGAAGAAAGACTACTCTCAAATGAGTGGTATCGAGGAATATATCAAGGCCATTGACGAACAGGCGGACCGTGGGAATATGGAAATTCAAGAACTACTTGACTTTGGCCATCCTGCCAAAGGTTCTATTAAGAAGTATGCCGTCAATGATTTAATCAAGGGAGTCCTTTCTTTTTCGGCTGCGATGTTGAGAAAGCAGAGGATAAGCGTTGTATTGCAACTTGGTAACAAACTTTCCATGATCCTAGCAGATAGCGAGAAACTAAAAAGGGTATTTGTGAACATTATTATTAATGCAGCAGAGGCTATGCCAGCTGGGGGCAAATTAGAAATAATCACGAGAGAAACTGACAATATGGTTATGATCAGTTTCGCTGATACTGGGGAGGGTATCCCGGCAGAGGAAACGTTAAAAATTTTTGATCCCTTTTACACGACCAAAAAAACAGGCACTGGTCTGGGTCTATCGATATCCTATCAAAACATACTATTGCATGGTGGAACTATCGATGTAAAAAGTGAACCTGGCAAAGGATCAACTTTTACGATTGCCCTTCCTGTAATACCACAATCATGCGACAGGAGTGATCTTCTTGAAACCAAGAATTCTGGTAATTGACGATGAGGAGAGAATGTGCTGGGCCCTTGAAAGAGCTCTAAATCATGAAGGCTATCAGGTGGTTACCGCTACGAGAGGTTTACAAGGTATTGAGTTGGTCACGGAAATTGAACCCTCGATGGTGATATTGGATTTAAAGATGCCAGACATTGATGGTATCGAGGTGTTAAAAGAGATTAAAAGAATAAACACCAGTATTCAAGTAATCATGATTACCGCTCATGGGACTATTGATACTGCCATTGAAGCTATGAAGATTGGGGCTACAGATTATATTACTAAACCTTTTAAACTAGAAGAATTAAACGTGCTGATTAAGCAAGCCCTACGTGTGTCTGATTTAGAAAACCAGGAAGTTTTTTTGCGTCGGGAGTCAGGCGATAAATCCGGAAAAATTGTTAGCTTGAGCGCTGCGATGAAAGAAGTTAACCTCTTGATTCGGCAGGTTGCAAAAACTGATGCCACTGTTCTAATAACAGGAGAAAGCGGAACAGGTAAAGAAGTCGCTGCTGTGGAAATACACAAAACCGGCAACCGAGCTGATAAGCCCTTTGTAGCGGTAAACTGTGCGGCCCTTCCGGAACACCTGCTTGAGAGCGAGCTGTTTGGTCATGAAAAGGGTGCATTTACAGGGGCAACCAACAAAAAGATGGGTCGTTTTGAAATTGCGGATAAAGGGACGATTTTCC
>JAJYAS010000932.1 GCA_021779415.1 Bacillota bacterium | reverse complement strand
ACGTATTATTCAACGATCTTATTTTTTATTGCTGGGGACTTTATCCATGCATATATTAGTTCTGTTAAACCACTTTGGAGGTTCAGTTCAGACCCATTATTTTCCGGAGTTATAGAACATTTAATTTCGTCACTCCTAATTTTCCCTTGTACCGTACTCCTTCTTTTTTCTTTCTATCCAGAATCAAAATCATGGAAAATTAAAACTCTGTATATCACCATGTGGATATCGATTTATTCGGCTGGTGAATTCCTTGCATTGAAACTTGGCTATTATTTTCATGCAAATGACTGGTCTTTGGTAGATTCTATAATATTTGATTGTTTGCTATTTCCTTTGCTGATAATCCATCAAAAAAAGCCTCAAATCGCTTGGCTAATATCTTTAGCGATTGGCTCTTTCATAACTATTTGGTTCAAACTTCCCGCATCACATTAGGACAAACTTCTGACAGGTATACGCAGAGAATTTTGGAAGGTCAAGCCCCCTGGATAAGATAACCGTGACCGACCCTCCTTCGTCTCTTCAAATTTTTAAAGCAAGGCAGATTTTTGTAGAGCACCGTAGACACTCTTAGTCAGGATACCTGCAACAATCGTAGCTACCAAGGTGGTTATACTTGAAGACAAAAGTGCAATCTTCCAGTCAAGATGAAAGGCATAGATTAACCCGACCATTACGCAAAGGTTTCCTGTAACATTACAACCGAGCTGAGCTAAAATATGATGGCTTAATTTCTCCATAGATAAATTTCTGGCGATCAATGAGTAGGCAATGGAGCCGATGACATTAGCAAATAAGAAGAAAAAGGCCAGTGCCGAATAACCTGTTGCCATTGCTACAATGGCCTCCACTAGTCCGGCAATGATCCCCGCCGGTTGTTTGTACATTAAGACAATCAGGCCTGTAAAGAAAGCCCAACAACTGCCATTAAGCAGTAAGAGAGTAGGATCCAAAATACCGTCAATACGTCCCGTTACCTGCTCCATAATTAAAAATACGATCCCGATGATCACAGAGCCTACTAGTGCTTTGGTGTCAGTTCTGAATAATTTTTCGTTCATTTTCAATTCTCCTCCTAAATTTTAATGATTATATTAAGGGTAATAACCTGCTGGCCAGGCTGATGGTCATTACCAATAACATCGCTGAGATTAAACCAAAATCGTATGACTTAAGCGTTAAATTCGAACTAAAGGTTCGAGTATTATATCGTCCATATCCCCTTAACTCCATAGCCAGGGCCGTTTCTGTTGCGCGTCGGACAGCGCGATATAAAAAAGGCAGGAACGTAGGAATAATAGCTTTAAGATTGTCCCAAGCGCTTTCCATTTTAAGACCCCTAGTACACTGGCTATCGGTTATGGATACATATTCCGCTTTCATCAGCGGGAGGAAGCGGACGCTCAGTCCCACCAGCATAGCAAAACGGTAAGGAATTCTGAATTTTATGAGCATCAAGGTAAACTCTTGGGGTGAGGCCGAGGTAAAAAACTGCATACTTGCATAGAAAATTAGTGTAGCCTTTAGGATGCCGGTAATCGCTAGTGGTAGAGCTTGACTGTAGATTTTAAGGATTCCCCATTGATAGAGCAGTACGCCTTCCCGGCAGAAAAGGAGCTGAATGATTAATATCTGAAATCCCAAAAGCAACAGAATCATGAGCATGACCTTATACTGCTTTAAGGAACCCGTTAAGATTAAAGAGGCCAGGATACATACCAATAAAACAAAGCCCAACTGAACAGCGGTTTGACTACTCAGTGCAAAATAGATCATCAGAATGTACCAGACAAGTTTTGTTCGGGGGTCCAGCTTAGAAAGTTCCATCTTGAACCTCCCTGAACGAACTAAGATTATAGAAGTTCAACCCAAGCGCTGCGAAGCCCTCGAGATGTTGCTCTAGATCTCTTGTCAAAATATCAAGTTGAAGGCGCTGGTTATGTAGGGCAACTAACCGGTTGGAATAGACTTTGGCCATTGTCAGATCATGGGTGATTAACAGAATTGTTTTGCCACTTTTCGACAAGTCAAAGAGTTTATCCATGATCATATACCCTTGGCTTTCATCAAGCCCCGATGTCGGTTCGTCAGCAATAATGAATTCCGGATCACTGGCCAGGATGGAGGCTAGTGCCAAAAGTTGGCGTTGGCCACGGCTTAAGCGCTGAGGGTGCATTTTCTTATAATCCAACAGCCCCACAAAACTCAGACACTCCTCAATTTTCTGATGGATAACGTCAGTTTGTTCCCCTCTTAGCTTGAGAGAAAATCCAACCTCCTCTTCCAAGGTGTTGGCAAAAATCTGATAGTCGGGGTTTTGAAACAAAAAACCCATTCGAGTACGGATTTCCGGCAGATTCTTCTTATCTAGGGGCTGGTTAAATACTTTAATCTCTCCCTTGCAAGGCTTTAATAGGCCGATAAGCAGTTTGGCCAACGTCGATTTTCCAGAGCCGTTTAAACCAACAATTGATAAGAAATCTCCCTTATATATTTCTAA
>JAJYAS010000931.1 GCA_021779415.1 Bacillota bacterium | reverse complement strand
CTTGCTAGCGGATGAGTTGGGTGTTTTAGCAACCGTCTTTGTGGGACAAGTGATCGAAGAGGATATTTGGGCAGGCTTTTTAGAAGTACGGAAATTAACCGAACTGCACCGCCGCTTTTTTATCGGAACAATTGGTTTAGCTGCTTGGAATGTGGGCCTAGCAGCGCTGATGCTGGAGACTCGATCGATTGTCGGACAAGACTATATCCGGGAGGTTCTTGGTCCCCTGACTAAAGAATTGCTGGATACACTCAGAGTTTTTTTGGAAAAGGATATGAGTGTTGCAGACTCGGCTCGGGCCTTATATATTCATAGAAATACATTGACCTATCGCTTAGATCGTATCACTGAAATAACAGGGCATAATCCTCGACGTTTAACTGGGGCAGTTCATTTATACATAGCACTTTGGTTAAGTAACCATAGCAATTAAATGGAGGAAAAGCATGGAGGAGAATCTTTTACAAGGCTGCCTTGCCCGTATTAGGGGGATACTACCTTCCTTAAAGTCCGCGGAAAGTCGGGTAGCCAGTTATATTTTGAAAAACCCGGATCAAATCATTCATCTTTCTATTACTGAACTGGCGGAATTTGCCCAAAGTGCTGAGGCAACTATTTTCCGCTTGTGTAAACGCTTAGGATATGGTGGTTACCAGGCTTTCAAAATCTCGCTAGCCAGTGATTTAGTCAAACCCTTACAAAATATCCATCAGGAGATTACCCCTGATGATAATCTCCTGACCATTGCCGCCAAGGTTTTCCATTCAAATATGGAGGCACTAAAAGACACCTTAACACTGGTTGATGAAAAAAGTTTGGAGAAGGCAGTTCAGACCCTGCATCAGGCGACCAGGATTGAATTTTATGGTTTGGGAGGATCGGCTCCGATAGCGATGGATGCCTACCACAAGTTTATTCGCGTCGGAATTCCCTGTATAGCTCTTACCGATTCCCATATGCAGGTTATTTCGGCGCGTCTTTTACAGCCGGGGGCGGTTGTTTTGGCAATTAGTCACTCAGGAAGTAACATAGATATTGTTCAATCCATAAAAACGGCGCGCCAGGCAGGTGCTGTGACCATTTGTTTAACGAATTATCCTAAATCTCCTGTCACGAAAGAGAGCGATATCTGTTTGCTTTCCTCCAGCCAAGAATCTCATTATCGAAGTGAAGCAATGTCGTCCCGAATTGCCCAACTAAGTATTATAGACACCTTATATGTTGGAGTTTCCTTACTACGGCGGGATATTCTGTTGGAGAATCTCCAAAAAGTTCGTGAAGTTATTGCATTAAAACGGTTTTAAATCCTGAAGTAGTTGTAGGGGCAATTCATGAATTGCCCCTACAACTTCGCGGGTAATTTGTTTATGCACATCAACCTAGTTTGGCGTAACGATAAAACAATTATGTTTTCTATATGATGTATAGCAAGGTGGGGAAGCGGTGAAGCAGCGGGAATGGATTCTGAGTGTTGATGTGGGAACGTCAAGCGTTAAAGCAACAATATTCAACGGAGAGGTAGAACTGGTTCGCGAAGCTAGTAGTAGCTATCCTTTGATTCAAACTCAGGCAGGTTATGTTGAGCAGGATGCACAAAGCGTCCTGGCAGCTTTTCATCAGGCAATTCAACAAGTATTATCAGGAATAACAAATTGTCCAAATGTCTTAGTTCTCAGCACAGCGATGCATTCCTTAGTGGCAATCGATGAGTTTGATCAGCCAATAACCCATCTTGTGACCTGGGCTGACCAACGAGCTGAGGGTGAGGCAGGACGATTGCGTTCTAGCATTCAAGGCAATTCAATCTATCAAAAAACTGGAACTCCGGTCCATGCCATGTCGCCGCTGGTTAAGCTGGCATGGTTTAAGGAAAATGAACCTGAGATCTTTGGCAGAGCGAAACTTTGGGCGGATTTAAAGTCCTTGCTCCTGTTTGACTTGCTGGGTGAGTGGGTGATCGATGAATCTCTCGCCTCGGCTACAGGACTCTATAATCTTTTGACCCGGGATTGGGATCAGGAAGCCATGGCATGGTGTGGGGTGACCCGCGATCAGTTGCCAAGGCTGGTAAAAACGACAGATATTTTGGGGTGTATCAGACCCGAACTGACCAAAAGGTTAGGATTAGGCCAAACTATCAGGGTTGTCGCAGGTGCAAGTGACGGAGCTCTGGCTAATTTAGGGGTAGGGGCTGTCGAACCGGGTTCTTTAGCCATTTCCATAGGGACGAGTGGGGCAGTTCGAGGAATGGTTAAAAAACCAAGGTTAGATCCTAACGGCCGCCTCTTTTGTTATCATGTGGATTCGAATCATTATATTGTCGGTGGGCCTATCAATAACGGAGGAATCCTGTTGCGCTGGTTGCAGGGCATTTTGTTAGATAGGGGAGAACCCTCGAAAGAACTTATTTCCGAAAATGAGCTCACTCACACTTTCTATGAACTGATGAACCAAGGGGTCAATAAAGTTGCTCCGGGGTCAGACGGTCTTTTTTGCCTACCCT
>JAJYAS010000930.1 GCA_021779415.1 Bacillota bacterium | reverse complement strand
AGAGAATTTCTATTATCGGATCCATTGCTGCTGCTGGTATATTCCTTTTCGAATTATTTACTATGTATAGACAAGGCATCCTCGTGTTTGATAATATTGGGGCCGCTCTTCCAGGAATTAAAGATGCCTTTGTCACTTCTGTAGCGCTCATTGTTGCGGCCGTGCCGGAAGGATTGCCAACCATGGTGGCCATTACCCTAGCCTTCAATATGCAGAAAATGGCTAAGAACAATGCCTTGGTTCGCAAATTGATTGCCTGTGAAACAATTGGTTCGGTCAATGTCATCTGTTCCGATAAAACAGGAACTTTGACAGAAAATAGGATGACCGTAGTTGATGTTTGGTGCGATGGAAAAAATGTCCCTGTCGATAAACTACACTGTGATGAAATGCTTCAGAACTTCTGTGTTAACTCGACAGCAGATATTACTAAAAAAGATGATAAATTCGAATTCTTGGGTAACCCGACGGAGTGTTCTTTACTGGTCTGCGCGGATAAGAATAATATCAACTATCTGCATTATCGCAAAGAGTTTGGTGAGCCAATTTCTGAATTCAACTTTACGTCAGCTCGAAAAATGATGTCAACTGCTTATCAGACGGAAAAAGGCTTTAGACTTTATACAAAAGGTTCACCTGAAAAGGTTCTAACGATTTGTAACAGAATTCTTTATAATGGTTCGATTGTCCCGATGACCCAAGAGCATATTGAGGAGATCGAAGCGAGTATACTTTCCCTCCAGAATAATGCTCGACGTGTGTTAGCGTTTGCGTTTAATGACTTCGCTCAGGAACCACAATGGGAGGATATCTACAACATTGAGAAAGACCTCGTGTTTACAGGCTTTATCGGGATTGAAGATCCTTTGCGTTCAGATGTCAAACAAGCGATTGATCAATGTCGTCGTGCAGGAATCACGGTTAAAATTTTAACCGGAGATAATATCAATACGGCTAGAGCCATAGCAAAGCAGCTTGGAATTATTAAGCAGGATTCACTAGTGCTTGAAGTGACAGATATTGAAAACATGAGTGATCAGGAGTTAAAGAGCAAGCTCCCTAAGATCGTGGTTATCGCCCGTTCAAATCCTACCGCGAAAATGAGAGTGGTTAAACTCTTGAAGGAAAACAACGATTCAGTGGTTGTGACTGGGGATGGTATTAATGACGCACCAGCCTTAAAAGCTGCGGATGTCGGAGTTGCCATGGGGATCGCGGGAACGGAAGTATCTAAGGAAGCTGCAGATATCGTTTTGTTAGATGACTCTTTCTCTACGATCGTCAGTGCGATCAAATGGGGACGCGGAATTTATGAAAACTTCCAACGCTTTATTCAGTTTCAACTTACCGTAAATGTGGTAGCCTTTCTCACAGTAATCTTAGCAGAACTGATGGGGTATAAGATGCCCTTTACGACGTTGCAGTTGTTATGGGTTAATATTATTATGGACGGCCCACCAGCTTTAACGCTAGGCTTAGAACCGCCAAGAGAACATTTGCTGGAAAAACAGCCGATCAGGAGAAATGCATCGATTGTTACCAAAGATATGCTGTTTAAAATTGTTACCAATGGTATGTTTATTGTGACCGCCTTACTCATGCTTATGAAAACACAAATTCTTGGCGGGACAGAAGCCCAACAATCAACGATCGTGTTTACTGCATTTGTCTTGTTCCAACTTTGGAATGCCTTTAATAGTCGAGAATTTGGCGTAGCGAGTATTTTCCCCAATATCTATAAAAATAAATTGATGGTAGGGGTCGTCTTTCTGACATTCCTAATCCAGATTCTTGTCACACAGTTTGGTGGACAAGTCTTTAAAACAGTGCCATTGGACATTTTGCTGTGGGTGAAGATCATTGGCTACACCTTTAGTGTCGTTATCTTTGGCGAATTTTTGAAACTGTTGACGAGAGGCTTTCGGGGGATGCTGCCTAATCCCCAAAAGGATTAACATTATCCTTGAAAAGGATAGGGCTAGAGCTTAGTTGATTTGAAATTCTGTCATGATGTTTTAGTGCGCTGTATGGATTAAAAAGATTCCATACAGCGCATTTTCGTCCAGGAATACTTCTTGGGAAAATGGTAACTGAATTACTGTAAAGGCTCTTATAGAATTGTGATATAATAGTTGAAACCCGAGTATGAAGTTAAGGTTGACATCATGGAGGGCATTTATGAATAACGATAAGGTTTATTATCTGTCTAAGATTAAATTCCTGGCTGAATTATCATCCCCGGAATTAATGGAAATCGCCAGTGATTTTCAATGGGAGAACTATGAGCCGGGTGCCGAAATGATGAGTCAGGGTCAGGAAAAGCATTCCTTTTATATTCTGATTAAGGGAAAAGCAGATGTAATCGTTCAAAAAGAAGGAAATCGGACTTGGCGTATTAATACGTTAGTAGCAGGAGATACCTTCGGTGAATTCTCTTTGCTCACTGGTAAAAGCGCTGAAAAAACTGTTCTTTGTCAAGAGAAATGCCAGGTTTTAACGATGGA
>JAJYAS010000929.1 GCA_021779415.1 Bacillota bacterium | reverse complement strand
AGAAGGGTAAATTATTGGGGCAGTGGGGAAAGTTATGTTTCGTGATGTCCGGGAACTTCGAACATTAGCGGAAAAGTTAGATTTATTGGAGAACAAGCTTAAATTTTATGAAAAGGAATTAAAACACTATCAGAAATATCGCTACACATTTAGTAATATTATTGGTCAAAGCCCAGCCATTCTTCGGACGAAAGGTTTGGCAGAAAGGGCGGCTCACGGGAAGGCGACCGTCCTTTTGCGTGGGGAGAGTGGAACAGGTAAAGAGCTCTTTGCGCATGCCATTCACGCCGCTAGTACGCGCCATGACCAACCCTTTGTACGAGTGAATTGTGGGGCAATTCCGGCGGAACTTTTGGAGGCAGAACTTTTCGGATATGAGGAAGGGGCCTTTACCGGGGCTAAGAAGGGGGGCAAACCCGGAAAATTCGAATTGGCTAACCGGGGGACTATCTTTTTAGATGAGATCGGCGACCTTCCTCTTGCTATGCAAGCCAAAGTGTTACGGATCTTACAGGAGAAAGAGGTCGAACGAGTTGGTAGCAATCGCTTGCAGCAGCTGGACATAAGGGTTATTGCTGCCACTCATCGAGACTTGGAAAAAATGATTGGGGAAGGGGAGTTTCGCCGGGATCTTTATTATCGACTCAATGTCTTTACAGTGACGATACCGCCTCTACGAGAGCGAGAGGGGGATGTCATGCTTTTAAGCGAACATCTCTTGGCGAAATTCCAACACGAACTGGGACTATCCTTAAGAAAGCTCGATCGTTGGGTTGTTGAACTATTTCAGCTTTACGCCTGGCCCGGGAACGTTCGTGAACTTCAAAATGCACTTGAAAGAGCGATCAATGTGGCGGAAGGGGGTATGATTCAGCTAAAGGATCTTCCCTTATATCTTCAAGATTTAGAGGGACGTCGTGGAAACACTGCCCTGCAACCCTTAGCCTTAGAACTAGCGGAGGCAGAGCGCAAGGCCATAATTAAGGCCCTAAAGACAACGGGTGGAAATAAAACGAATGCCGCGGAAATTTTAGGAATTCATCGGACCAACCTCTACCGGAAAATGGAGAAATACGGCTTAGCTGGAACGGATAGTGAAGGATTAGTGTAGTGATTTTGCAACACGTTG
Source organism: Bacillota bacterium (assembly GCA_021779415.1). Next base: position 1,378 of record JAJYAS010000929.1, on the reverse strand, counting down.
CGAAATCGCTACACTAATCCTAAAATCAGGAATAGAGAGAGTTTTCTCGTTTAAGAGTCTCATATATGTAGCTTTTTAGCTACATATATGAGACTCTTAAAGTACAGCTTTTGTATCATAAAACCCCTGAAGGATAAGGCCTTCAGGGGTTTTATGAATTTTGGCATGAATCTTGCTTAATAATAAATTAATTATTCGTAAATTTAGATTTTTCTGTTAATAGGAATGAAGGCAGTGCTTGAGATTCAATTATTTCTGGAGAGGGTAAGACAGGAGGGTGAGAAATGAAGAAAGCAGTTTTGACAGCAGATGAAGCGATTGCCTTGATTAAAGACGGAAGTATGGTCGCCATCGATGGATTTGTAAGCATTGGACACCCAGAAGAATTGACGAGCGCTTTGGAAAAAAGATTTGTCGAGACGGGTACACCTCGAAATTTATCCTTGGTGTATGCGGCAGGGCAGGGAGATGGCAAGGATCGCGGCATGAACCATTTGGCGCATGAGGGTCTAATCAAACGCGTCGTGGGCGGGCACTGGAATCTAGCCCCTAAGTTAGGGAAGATGGCGGTTGAAAATAAAATTGAAGCTTATAATTTTCCTCAGGGGGTAATTACCCATCTCTTCAGAGATATTGCCGCCGGTAACCCGGGGTCGTTAACCCATATTGGCTTGGAGACCTTTGTCGATCCTCGTAATGGCGGAGGAAAACTGAATCAAGTCACCCAGGAAGATTTGGTGGAGCTTACCAGTTTTGGGGGTAAGGATTATCTCCTTTATCATTCCTTCCCGATCGACGTGGCCTTGATACGGGGAACATCGGCAGATGAATTCGGGAATATCTCGTTTGAACGAGAAGCACTCACCCTAGAAGGCCTCTCGATTGCCCAAGCGGTAAAAAACAGTGGCGGTATCGTGATTGTACAGGTGGAACGTGTTGTTCAAGCTGGAAGTATCAAAGCCAGAGATGTTCAGATTCCTGGCATTTTAGTGGATGCATTGGTGATCGCCAGCCGACCTGAGTTCCACATGCAGTCGTTTGGCGAGCAATATAATCCCTCCTACAGCGGCGAAATACGCTTTCCCTTAACCGAGCTCAAAGCAATTCCCCTCGATGAGCGAAAGATTATTGCCCGAAGGGCATTTATGGAAGTAACCCCGGAAGCCATCGTGAATTTAGGAATTGGGGTGCCTGAAGGAGTCGCGTCAGTGGCTGCGGAAGAAGGGGTCTTAGACCAATTCGTGTTAACCGTGGAATCTGGTCCGATTGGAGGAGTCCCTGCCGGAGGAGCAAGTTTTGGAGCTAGTTTTAATCCGGATTGTATTGTGGATCAACCGTATCAGTTTGATTTTTACGATGGCGGAGGTTTGGACATCGC
>JAJYAS010000928.1 GCA_021779415.1 Bacillota bacterium | reverse complement strand
CCAATCCACAGAAAAAGTGGCGCAATAAAGGCCTCATAATGAATGGACGTCGTCGTTAACCCTTCCGGGGCTAAAACGATCTGATACCCACTACTCGCTGTTCTCCAATACTCCAGCACGGAAATTAAAAGCACAATGACATCTAAATAAAGCCGTTGCCAAGATGGCTTGCCTGTCCTGCGTCCCACAACTCTTTGAGCTGAGGCCACTGTGGAATGTCGGATTTCCGACCAAGCAGGGTACATAATTGCAAAAAAAGCTAAAAGAAAACCAACCCCAGCAGCCCCTAAGGTCCATATAAGCCCACTACTACCCAGTAAGGTATTGCGTGGTGCGAACGATCTGGTTATTAAGGCGGCAAGAATAAGCCCTGCTAGCACCCCACCAATCGCTACAATTAACGATTCAACCGCTTGCAAGCGTAAAATTGTCTTCACTGCAGCGCCCCGTATCTGAAGTAATGCTTGTTCCTTACGCCGGCGTTTCTTGCCGGAAGACGCAACCGACAGCGTGAGCAAAATTGCCAAGATTGCGCCGGGCAACCCTAAGAAGAGAAAGAGCAACCTTGAATAGGCGGCATCCGCTTGCACACTGCCAAGACGTGCTGCAATATTATTGCCTACGATTCCTTTGCCCACAATCCGCACTTCTAAGTTCTTAGCCATCTGCTGCACAGTTTGATGAGCTGCACTAGGTTCTGCTGGCAAAGCGTGCGTTATCCGAACGTGCAATTGAGTATGCACAGTGTCCGGACGCACCGTCGCCTGAGGATCGAAAATCAAGTGCCACTGTTCTTCCGGTAGTAACAGGACATTATCTGGAGGAGCCTGGGGTGCCGCACCCGGTGGAAGCCCTATGGCCTGAAAGAGAGAGTCGACGTTAGGCAGATCGACGACACCGTCGATTTTAAGATTATAGGGCGATATTCCCATGCGCTGAATCGTTACTATATCTCCAGGCTTAACGTGCAAATTGGACGCTGTTTGCTGAGCAATCAGAACCCCCTGATTAGCCCCCAGCAAATGACGTACTTCATCTGGGAATTGAGCACGATACTTCGAACTAATACCCAGTATCTGCCCCGCACCCGTCGTTTGAACACTCCCACCCCTATTGGCCGTCAAGCCGTTAACCTCCGCATACCCTACTTTTTCTAAGGCCGTAGGGGCTGCCGACTGATTAATGGCTTCTTTAACAAGCTGAGCATCTGTAGCATGCGAAAGCAAAACTTGCCAATCTACCGGAACATCTTTGACAGCATATTGAGTCATTGTTGCAGCACCAGAAGCAATAAAGACACCGATCGAAGCCAAAAGAGCGACCGTGAGGGCTACTCCCAGAATACCTCCTACCAATCGTCCAAAACGATGCCTTAAAATTCCCTTTAACCACGTCCTGATCATACAACGACCTCCAAAACACCATGGTTCATGTGCCAAAGTTTGTTCATGCGCTCCGCTATGGCCAGATCATGAGTTGCCACCACAAGGGCAGTTTCTGACCCTTTAAGAGAGTTCAGCAAGACATCCAATAAATGCTGAGCGGTCGGATGATCAAGTTGCCCTGTGGGTTCGTCGGCGAGAATAAGCTTGGGCCGCGAGGCCAAAGCCCGAGCCACCGCCACTCGTTGGGCCTGCCCCCCGGAAAGTTCCTCGGGAAGCTTCTCGGCAATGCTTAGGAGATTAATTTTCTCCAAAGCTTCTAAAGCAGCTTTACGGGCCGCTGTTCCTTCGATCTGTCCTAGGAGCAAGGGTAGTTCCACGTTTTCCACAGCCGTCAGTTGGGCTAATAAACTTGGCATTTGAAAAACAAAGCCTAGTTGTTGCGGACGCAACCTTTCGAAAGTCCCTAGGCCTGGCCATGAAATGCGCCCTGAAGTGGGTCTATCTAACCCCCCCATGAGGTGCAACAGAGTGGACTTACCACTCCCCGATGATCCCACCAAAGCAATATGGTCCCCCGGTAAAACAAGACACGTCGCTTCTGTGAGGGCTGTCTCTAAAACCCCGCCCCGAGTGTAGGTTTTCTCCACATTTTCCACTTGAACAAGTTGCTCAGGCATGAGGGACAACCCTCCCATCAACCAGTCGTATGATGCGGTCAGCATGAGCTGCCAAAGCTTCACTGTGAGTTGTGATCACGGCTGCCCCACCTTGAGTCTTATGCCTGGCAAACAAGTTTAAGATTTGTTGTTCCGTTTCTACATCCACTTCACTAGTAGGCTCATCGGCTAAAAGGATTTTAGGGTCATTAGCCAAGGCGACCGCTAAGGCAGCCCGAGCACTCTCTCCCCCAGATATCTGACTGGGCAGGGCCCGACGGCGGGGTCGCAAGTGAACCATATCTAGCAATTCCAACAATCGTCGTTCATCCACCTTACGCCCTAACTGCATCTGCAAGCGAATGTTATCTTCCACAGATAAATGATTAAACAAGTTCTCTGATTGACGCACAATCCCAATCTCAGCGGAGCGAATCGCTGCCCGCTCCGCTTCTGCACGGCGGGTA
>JAJYAS010000927.1 GCA_021779415.1 Bacillota bacterium | reverse complement strand
CCAAGCGGGTTCGCTAATTCTAACGGAATGGCATTTATTATATTAGTAGCTCTAGTAATAGCTACTATAATACCTATAGTTACCAGTAAGGTGAAAGTTGCTAAATAACAACGAAGAAAATCAAAGAAGAAAAATCTTAGTCTAAAGACATACCGTAATATATCAGGAAGTCATGGTATAATTGGCCAACAGCTAAACCTACGTGTTTGAAGAAATAGGCCCTAGCTTAATTGCTTGGGTCTATTAACTTGTTTCGAAGTATATCAGTTGATTTCTATATAGGTCTTAACATTTTCTCCATATACGAGTCACGGAACGGCCACATGTTTATACTATTGTAATTACAAGAGATAAACACCTGTAATTTTACGGTTGAAATATAGACTTTGTAAATATATAAGCCCACTAGCATAGGGTTCCCACTTATTTAAGACTTCGACAATATATTACATTATAAACGGTTGATGTTACCTCTTAATTGTACTAAATTATCCAAGTGTGCTAATTTGTCGTGAAAGAAGATGTACCAAGGGTGAAAATCATGGTCCATGACGAGATATACTAATGAAACCTATTGATACCATTACAAGGCACACCCAAGAGGGAATGATACGTCCGGTGAAATATAGAGAGCATATAATCAAAAGCAAACAATTATTACCTCGCGTTTTTCTGCAGTATCGTATGGACAGACAACTCTTTCATGATTAATGAAAATGTTAAAAATGCAATTAATAAGTGGTTTGCAAAAAGGTAACAGCGTGTCGGTAATTTTGTTAGGTGACAGACCATGTAGAGGTTAGGCAAGGATTAAAGATACAGAAGTCTATGGATCAGCTAATATATAAACATTAGAAGTATAGGAGGATTTCTAGTGAGTACATCAAAAAATCACCCCAACGTTATACACCCTAAAGAACTTCTAAAAAAGGAGCTTAAAGGCATCACTAAATTTAATTACTGGTTTGCCGTCAAGATTACCAATGGCGTTGGTACAATGTGGTGCGCTTATGCCTTCTTACTTCTTGACCTTTTAATGTTGCCGCCAGTTATTAATGCTAACAATGTAATGGTTTGGGTAACTTATATAGCCCAAACCGTGCTACAGCTAGTACTTTTGCCAATAATTATGGTTGGTCAGAACGTCATACAAGCTCAAAATGAATCCAAAGCCGAGACCGACCATAATACATTGACTTATCTTGCTACATTACAGGATGAGCAGATGCAGGAACTGAAAAATCAGACCGCAATTCTTGTGAAACTCGAAGAACTTTCATCGAAGAAATAGCAAGACAGTGAGAAAGGCATCACGTATATCGATGAGCTTTAGCGTGAATTTAACTTGCTATCCACCCAATGCAGAGCTAACATCACTACACCCGGACGATCTACCGGGTGATTGCAAGTACATTGAAAAAAGGTTGACAAAGTAATGGAAAACACATTAAAATAACTTAAATAGTTAATTTAATAAGGTTTTTCTTCGTTAGGTGAGGCTCCTGTATGAACATAGGCCACTGCCCGGAAATGTCGAGAGACACCAATGGGTAGAACAGGTATTACCGGATTAAGGTTTTACATAATGTGGCTGAATTCTAATTCTACGTTATACAGTGCCAAAGCTCAGACGAGTGGAGGAAAGTGAGTTTCTTTTTGTGTGCGTGCATAACAAAGCTTTCCGTTGTATTGGAAAGCTTTGTTTTTTGTCGTTTAAGGGAGGTGAGACGACTGAGTACAGATGACGCCCCTGACTTATCTAATTTCAAAAGGGCAAGGGGAATTTTGAAGACAACTATAGAGATTGGTAGGTTAGCTCAAGTACGTCTCATCTTCCAATTATTTAACTATCACATCCCCAAATGAGGGGAAATATAATACTGTTAGCGTTAAACTGGTTAATATTTTTGCGTTTCGTATAAGATACTTATGGTAAGAAATAGAATAATATTTCATTCTTAACAAAATAAGGAGATGGTTTTATGGACGTTGGTCCTGAACGAGGTAAAATGACATTACCATACCGAGACGCGACTCATAAAATCACTTTCTTATTGGAGGGATAAAGATGGAACTATTAACAGATCTCTTTGTTAGTGAACTCATCGGAAAATTTATCGTTGACCGCAGTGGAGATAAACTTGGTAAAGTTAGGGATGTTTGGGTAGATCCCGAGAATCCATTTCCGGTTGTTCGGGGACTGATTATCAGACATGATGGGGAGCTTAAAGTCATTCCCTGGCAAGATATCTATATGCTGAGTCGGCGAGTTGTGGCACTAAGAGTAATTGCTTCCGATATACACTTTGAAAAGGTATCTAAAAAGCAGGTTTACACAAGTGAAATATTGGATCGGCAAATTGTGGACATGAATGGAGCAAAACTTGTGCGAGTCAACGATATAAAATTAGTAGGGGACAGCAATGGGGTTCATATTGTGTCCATTGATGTCAGTCTTGTTGGTTTGGTACGCAGACTTCTCCCTAGAGGATGGGTTAGAATAAAGAC
>JAJYAS010000926.1 GCA_021779415.1 Bacillota bacterium | reverse complement strand
CGTCGGTTCTATATAGTTCATCAAAACCTGCATCGTTGAAATACTCAAGGCTATCGGCGAAAAGTAATTCATCGTCAGTTTTGAACCAGATTTACGATCCCTTCTTTAAGAAGGTTAAATATAGTCTTATAAAATTCGGATGGGTTAACCTTCTTTTATGATGTCTTCTGTTGGGCCATGGATTACAAAAATTAATATAGATTTTCTCAATTTCCTCTGGAGCAAAGATCCCTTCGATGTTCTCTATATATATTGGTATAATTTTCACATTATTCAAGTGGCTTTCATTGGTTTTTCTCAAGACATGAACCAAAAGTTCATTGTGGGCATCAAGCGCAATATAGTTGATATTTGGATTCATACTTGCAAGTTGGTTGATGAAACGTCCTCGACCACATCCCAATTCCAGATGGATTGGATGATCATTGCCGAAGAGCTCCTTCCATTTTCCGTTGTACTCCGAAGGGGTAAAAATGACCTTATGATCTTTTTCTAATTCAGGCTTAGCCCACCACTTTTTTCTAAGTCGCATTTGAATTTTCTCCTCTTTTAACCGTAGATGTCTAATTTGCCATCTATCTCTCATTGACTATTATAACAATCTGCTTTTTTTTGATTATACCACTGTATACCTAGCGATAGAATAATTCCGACGTGCCTTAGCCACAGTTCGGGCTGTAGCAAAAATTCGAAAACCCTTTGGCAAGATCTTAGCCAAAGGGTTTTTGTGTCAGACTAGCTTACTTAAATAGATTTGGCAACGTCTGCTTGATTACGTCAAGTACTTTAGGATCGGTGATTTCCAAATTCTTAGTCGTTGGATTGACCGTCGTAGCCGTCTCAGGAATAGCTGTGAAGCTGTGGTCTGCGGTCATATGACCGTGGGGATCAGACTTGTTAACCCACATAATAGTCTTCACATCATAATTTTTCCCTGCATGACAGGTCGCACAAATATCGTTTGGATTATCTTTCCTCAGTCCTTGGCCGCTAACATTGGTACCGTGTGGGCTATGGCAAGTCAAGCAGCCATTGACCTGTCCTGTAGTATTATGTTTACTGAATGTCCAGTCACGCGTTCCATAGTGGTTGGTCGTAATAATGGCACCAGCCGTACCCGACGTGGTATCTTTTGTTGGATCACTATTGTGGCACTTTAAGCAAGTGTCCGAATTCGGCAACACCATAGTGGCTTTTCTCTGATCATTCGTTGTCGCAGCAACGTGAGCACCGCCAGGACCATGACAAGCTTCGCAGGTCACCGTGTAATCAGGTGCACCCGCACCTCCCATACCAGGGCTATGGCATTGGGCACAGGAGTAATCTCCCGCTGACCAGTTCTGAGTGCCTTTAACCAAACCGGGATTATCAATCTTATACGTTCCATCAGGGTTTTTGACGAGTTTTCCAACCCGATAGAACTGTTTGGTGAAGCCCGCTTCCTTGGGAATTTGAGCTACGACATAAGTATCCATTTCTACCCCAAGGGCTTTCTTTAAATCGACAGTCGTCGATTTTGCATTATTGGCGGCTCCATCATAAACAGTAATCGTACCATAAGTCTTGTCTAATTTATAAGACATTAGAGGTTTAAAGGATTGGAAGTGTTTGGTCGTGTCATATTTGCTCTTCTGATGACAATATTGACAGGTTTGCTCCCCAACATAGGTGGCCGCTAGTTTCTGGTTCTGGGTCTGAGCTACTGTCAACTGGGTTTGAGGTGCCGGAGTCGGATTCTGTGTATTACATGCTGTTAGCAATGTAATCATTAGTAGAGTCAATAGACATAATACAAGAATCTTAAGCCGCTTCACAGGATTTCCCCTCCTTTGCTGGTTGCTTAAACATCCATAGTTTACCGGAAATGACTTGTTTTATACCAAACAGAAAAAACCAGTACAAGTTCGTTCCATAAACATTACATAATTTTTAAAATTTAAAGCAACAATAAAGAATGTTAAGGATGAAGATGATTTAATTCATTAAATAATGGGATGATACGTTTGGCACCGAACGAGGGTCAACCTGCCCGAGTCAGCAAACCCAAAAGAACTATGCTCATTGGACTGATAATAATTGTTGTGTTGGGCATTGGGGCATATGAAGGTATGCACTACACCTCCCGACCGCAATTCTGCGTCTCTTGCCACGAAATTGCCCCTCAAGTTAGTTTATGGGAAACCGGATCACATAAAGATGTCGAGTGTCTGAGTTGTCACGCTGCTCCTGGTAATTTGGGCTACCTTATAAGGAAAGTGAGTAGTTACAAAGAGCTTTATCTGCACTTCACCAATCAAGTTCCTGCTAAACTCGCATGGACACCTCATATTGATGCTTGTTTGTATTGTCATAGCGGTAAAGACAGTGCTTACCCGAAGGCCAAGAACATTACTTTAGTTCCAGGGTCCAGCCCGAATGCACCTCCTATATATCACGAGCCCATGATTGAAGGGAATGTTAATTGTCTAGACTGCCATAAAGATGAAGGCCACACCCCTAAAGCGAAAC
>JAJYAS010000925.1 GCA_021779415.1 Bacillota bacterium | reverse complement strand
CCAAATCTGATCTTAGTTTGGTACAGTTTTGGGGTGTAGATCTCTTTCGGGCCAGTAGCTCAGCTGGTTAGAGCACCTGCCTCTTAAGCAGGGTGTCGAGGGTTCAAGTCCCTCCTGGCCCTCCAAGCATAAGCATTATAAAGACCCCTGATTCCAGAGGTCTTTTGTTATACTTATGGCATGAATTCTATTACTCTTTTCCAGTATTGCCAAAAACTCATAGTCCTATCAGAAGATAAGACCAAAGTATTGCTCGCAAAACGCAAAGGCGAAGCAGATTATGATGGAGTGTATTCTTTTATCGGCGGCAAGCTGGAGACTACGGATGAAAGCATTTTGGCAGGTATGAAGCGAGAGAAAGACGAAGAAATTGGCCGAGATGCAAAAGTAGCCATATTACCGAAAGAAACTTATAATCTTCTATTCCGCAAAAGAGACGGAAACAGTATGATTTTGCCACACGTTGCAGGGCTATTTATTTCAGGTGATATCAATTTGAATGAAGAATACAGTGATTACAAATGGGTTCCTATCGTTAAGCTAAATGATTTTGAGCCAAAAATTGAAAATATACCCGAACTTACAAATTGGGCATTAGGCAAATTGTCCAGTCCGTCTCAGGATTTTGTTGAAATTTAGTTGCGATAGCATCTACGATGGCCCTCCATAGCACTTTTGCTTAAGCCACTGTATTTTGAATAGTTTTTGTTGCTAGTATAAATACATGGCTAATTCAGTCTTATTTCCAAAGCAATCAGAAGTACTCATACAACTATTAAAAGAAGATCAGAAAGAATGGAAGCAATTTTCCAGAAAGTACTTTAAAGCTCCAGATAAGACCGATCTGAAAGGCGAGCGAACAAGTTTACGTCAGCGGGTTAAGGCAAGAGCCGAAAAGATGAGGGAAGTTATGTCAGAAGTAGGCGAACCTAGTTTATCTAACATAGGGAAGGAAGCCTCAATAGCTATATCAGTCCTAGCAAGCCACTCATCTTTAGCCGATACAGAATATGTATTAAAAGAATTTAATCAGTTATTTGACAAAAAAAGGATCGATGTTTATTTTGAGTCAATACCGCCGCTGACAGACTTCGTTTTACTAGCTAAAAGAAAATCACAGCTTTTTGGAACAATATGGTTTTTTGATAAAGATATGCGCCCGTTCTTACCCACCGTAATAGACTTCAAAAGTGTAGATAAAAGACGATCAGATTACGGCTTAGAGCCACTTAGATGGCCGAAATCCTTAGCTATACCCGAGTCAAAACAACCTTGGTTAAAAAAACCGATTGGCGAACTAGAAATGCGCTTCCCTACAAGCGAAGAGTACGATGAAAATTTTAAAGACTTTGTGTAAGTAATTTTATAGAGCATGGTTATCAGTTTGATTACAATTGTGCTACAAATAAATTCTAGGAGGGTAAAATGGGAGAATTACTATCAAGTGAACAACCAAGTATTTCAGCACAAAGCATAGAAGGCTTAGGAAAAATAACAGTACTCGAAGCTTTAGCTGAAGCTACAGAAATGGTGGACATAAGCCGTTCTAATGCTTCGACCGTGCCGGCTGGAGACGCTGACGATCAATAGATCCCTACAAACGGGCAATATAACTTCGTAAAAGTTCTTCTTATTCTTCTTAAAGGGTGTTTTGATTGGTTTGATATTGTATGAAAAAACCCATATTAATTGCATCCGCTAGCTTTGATGAGCATGCCTATGGGCCAGTAGCTGAAATTCTGAATAAACACAACTACCCAGTAATCGTCTATAAGACAGATCAACTATTGTCTACTGACGATAGATACTCGCTCACCATATCGAATGATGCAGAGTTAACAATTAAATATAACGATCAGTCAATAATGCCCGAGGACTTAACTTCTGCGTGGTTTCGGAAAATTGCAAATTTTTCAATTCAAGATAGGGATACTCAGCTTGCAAAACAACTATACATGAACAATGAAGTTCGTGCTTTACATGATACAATTTGGAATTTATATCCAGAGGATATTTGGTTAAGCTCACCTCAAAAAATGGCGGCTGCCGACAGAAAACTAGGTCAACTATTAATCGCAAGAGAAATCGGCTTTAACATACCAAGAACTATTGTAGGCAGCGATTGGGACTATATAGCCAAAGAACTACTTCCTTCTGAAAAAGCCAGAATGACTATAAAAATGATGAGAGGTGTAATTAGTGATGGTAATGATATAAAGGCATTGTATGCAACAATTGTTAACCGAGAAAAGCTAGCTAGTATAGTTCACCATACTTCACCCTTTCCTGGTTTATATCAACCGTACATCACAAAAGCTCGAGAGTGGCGCATTACTGTTGTCGGAGATGAAGTATTCCCTGTAGCAATATATACCGACAATACAGCAAAGGACGATTGGCGAAAACACCAAGAATCCGGATCTGTGACTTTTAAAAGCGAAAAGTCTCCTGTCGGAATTGATAAGATGTGTGTTGAGTATTTGGGTAGAATGGGCCTAGGCTATGGGGCTTT
>JAJYAS010000924.1 GCA_021779415.1 Bacillota bacterium | reverse complement strand
AGTCCTGGGTGTGCTCCGATTGCTACATTGCTGGCTAGAGCACTTTTCACGGTTTGGTGCATCACTGTGAAATCTCCAGCATGCAGCCCGCAGGCGATGTTGGCTGAGGAAACTAATCGAAGGATCTCCTCATCGGCCCCCACATTGTATAAGCCGTAGCTTTCTCCCAAATCACAGTTCAAATCAATACTTCGTGACACTCTTAATGTCCTCCTAGAGCGAGAAAATACATAAAAAAGATATTGGCAGTAAGCAAGATCAGAGCGGTGGGAATTTGGGCTTTAATCACCTGATATTTATCCGGCAGATCGAGCAAAGCAGCCGGGACGATGTTAAAGTTGGCCGCCATGGGGGTCATGAGCGTTCCGCAATAACCCGAAAACATTCCGATAGCTGCCAGGGTATTGGGATCAGCGCCATGCAAATTGATCAGGAGCGGGACTGCAATTCCTGCGGTCATGACAGGGAAGGCGGCAAACGCATTGCCCATAATCATGGTGAAGAGAGCCATACCCACGCAGTAGGCTATCACCACAGCAAACGTATTCTGAGCCGGGATGACATTGGTGACAATCTTGGAAATCGCTGCTCCAACCCCTCCTGCAGCAAATAGCGCTCCCAGAGTGGCTAACATTTGAGGCAAAATAGCCGCCCAGCCAATGGCATCCATGAGGCGGCGGGCTTCATTAACCGCGCGTTGTGGGGTATCTTTGGTAAGCGCGAGAGCTACGATTAAGGCAATTATACCGGCAGCACCCAAGCTTACGAGGGTTATGTTTTTCGGATCAAGCAAAGGAACTCCAAATATTTTCGTTTTGTTTAAGCCTATGGTGCCAATGACCGTGATTGTAGGTATGAGCAGAGCGGGTAGGAACAACCAGTTACGTAGTTTGGAAGCGTGTTTCAGACGTTCTTCGCGAGGACGCTCATCATAATGACCCAAACGAACTCCGCCAAATCCAGCTAAGCCAACGATCAAGAGCACAATTACTCCCATGTAGACTGGGGGAATTTTTTGACCGATAAGAAAGGTCACTGCATAGAGACCCCAAAACAAGCCAGTGGTCCAGCGCCGGGTATTCTTGTGATCTCGAAAACTTAAAAAGCTCACGACAATTAAAATAATTCCTGTAATAACATAGATGAAATCTAAGGACAGAATCATAGAGTTTTTCCTCCTTGATCACTATTTTTTACATCAGTGTGTACTGATTCTACCTGGGGGCTAGCTTGGTACTCTTTGGCCAGCCTCCGGTCAAGGAGGAGTAACCGAATGGTGTGAACGATAAACGCGGTGACTGCGGTGGGGATCCCCCACATAGCCATTCCGAGCGGGGTTACAGGGATATTAAGTTGGTCGAAAAATCCTTTCATTAAAAGAATAGCACCAATGGCAATGAAAATATCTTCCCCGAAGAAGAGCCCTACATTATCGACAGAAGCGGAGTAGGCTCGAATTTCGTAGCTTGTGGCTTCGGAAATTTCGCCGAACTTCGCCTTAGAAGCGCCCTCAGCCATAGGGGCAACTAAGGGACGTACCATTTGGGCATGGCCGCCTAAGCTGGTGAGACCGAGTGCTGAAGAGACTTCACGTAGAAGGAGATAGAGAATAAGTATCCGTCCGGTCGTAGCTGCTTTGACTTTCCCGATGAGATTTTCTGCTTGTTCCTTTAATCCATAGCGCTCCATGAGACCAACTACAGGCAGAACTAGTATAAAAAGGGACATGTAGCGGTTAGTAATAAACGAGGTGCCAAACTGAGCGAGAACTTTATCAAGCGGCATGTGGGCAATCAAACCCGTAGCTAGACCGGCCACGGTGACGACTAAGAGCGGGTTGAAGCGTAGAACGAATCCGACAATAACTATGAGAACACCAATTAGAGACCACATAATTTTCTCTTCCTTTCCTATAGGCCTGGTGGATAAGATAGCTGACCTTTTAAAATATTTGGGTAACAAATTTCAATACTACTTTCCGTAAGCTAGGGGAAATCAATTCATCGAAAGCCACTGCTATCATGGCTCTTCCCTGCTTTTACTGTTCAAACTACAAATTATCCAATATTTAACACCTGCCTATATCGTTGGTTCACATTATGAACCGATGATTCATAATTACTCTAAATCTAACTATATATAATATTTAGACTATTTACAATATTTGTTTTTCAAAAATTACCAATTATTTTTTACTACATAAAAAAGAAACCTCAGGTCAAATTATCTTGTGACTTGAGGTTTCTTATAGCCGAATTTCTGCGATATTTGAAAGGTCGTTTTTAAAAGTTCAGCAGTGAGGAAAGTCATCTCTTTATCTTTGAATCTAAATTCTGGACCTGCAATACTAATTGAAGCTATTACTTTGCCCTGATTATCAAATATCGGTGCTCCGACTGCAGCAGAATCCAATTCCAATTCTCCATAGCTGACTGTATAGCCTGTTTTTCTAGCTTCTTCAATGCTTTTAAATAGGCTTACCTCATCGACAATCGTGTTACTTGTTATTGCTT
>JAJYAS010000923.1 GCA_021779415.1 Bacillota bacterium | reverse complement strand
GGAGAACGTATCGCCATGAATACACCTGTGCAAGGGACTGCGGCGGATATTATGAAACTTGCCATGATTCATGTAGCAGAAGGATTAAAGCCTTTTCGAGCGGCAATCCTTCTGCAAGTTCATGACGAACTCTTGCTGCAAGTAGCGCCAGAGGATTTAGAGAGTGTAGCTGGCTTATTGAAAGAGAAAATGGAAAATGCCTTCCCGCTTTCAGTACCGATGACAGTAGACTGTAAGGTTGGAGCAAATTGGTATGATATGAAGGCGTATAAGCCGGGAGAATAGATTATGTGCGATATTAATATAGTGAAAGTTGAAAACGAATAGACAGATGTTATAGTGCTCTATGAAATCAAATAACCAAAAGGAAAAGGAGCAGTAATGCCTGAATTGCCAGAAGTCGAAACGATTCGACGAACTTTAGCCGTACACGTTACGGATTTAATGATTAAAGACATCACGCTTTTATGGCCCTCTGCGGTTTGTGGTTGGGAAGGCAAGGCCTTTGAAGATCTAGTCATCGGACGTCGGATTATAGGGATAGATCGACGGGGGAAATATCTCCTCATCCGGCTGGATGAGGAGATAACGTTAATTGCCCATATGCGTATGACCGGACGACTCAATTACTATGCCGATCATCAGGAACCCGAAAAACACACACATGTGGTTTTCACTCTTGAACAAGGGGAAGTGCATTTCTCAGATGTGCGGAAATTTGGGAGGATACAAGCCTTACCTACGCCACTATCTGTGAGTGAATCCTCTTTGCGCAAACTCGGTCCAGAACCTTTGGAAGATGAATTTACGCCAGCTGTCCTGAAAGAGCGTTTTGGTACAAAAAAGGTCTCATTAAAGGCCGCTTTGCTCGACCAGCATGTCCTAGCAGGAATGGGTAACATCTATGTGGATGAATCCCTGTTTCAAGCGGGAATATCCCCTGAACGTCGGGTAGACACTCTGTCAGAAGAAGAAATAGCCAAACTGCATCAAGCCATTCAGACTGTTTTGCAAGCAGGCATTGACGCTCAAGGTACATCTTTTCGCGATTATAGGGATGCTAATGGGGAAAAAGGTTGGTTCGAACAAGCCCTTCAGGTGTATGGCAGAGGTGGGGAACCCTGCCAAGTCTGCGGGCAGACATTAGAACGCCTACGCCTCGCTGGACGGACCACGGTGTATTGCCCAAGGTGCCAGAAGTGACGCACAAAAACAATTTGATAATTGATCAACGGACAGTAAACTTTTTCTTTTGGCCCTCTTTTATAGAGGGCTATTTCTAAATAATAGCTAGATATTGCAAGTGTGGATTGGGGGCCACTGACTCCCTCTAACAGAGGGTTTGCAACATTGGGGAGTAATGTGAATGTAGTAACCCGACGTCGCGAACCCTCGGGTTATCGGTTTTATCAATGTAATTTCCTCAACAGAAAATAAGGATATTTATCAATAACTCTATTTGTGGAGGATTAATTTGAAATATTTAATTGTAGTTTTGATGTGGGTAGGATTTGGATTGATACACAGTATTCTAATTGATCTGCGGTTTTCCAATTGGGCAAAGCAAGTAATGGGAAGATACTTTGCGTTTTACAGACTTGGATACAACTTACTTTCTTTAGTTTTGTTTTCTGTGTTGTTGTATATCGCAAAAACCTTGGATTCCGAGTTGATCCTTAAATTCGTACCACCTTGGGCAATATTACAACAAGTTTTGCTTGTAGGCTCGGGTGTCGTAATAATTTGGGCCTTCCTAAGTTACGATGTCTTAGAATTCGTTGGCATTCGTCAGCTCATGGACTTTGGAAAGAAAAAAGATTTTTGCTATTCCAAGACAATTACTAAAAAGGGATTATTAGGCATAGTCCGTCATCCTATTTATTTTGCCACTTTAGTATTCATTTGGAGTCTCAATTCTACTCGGGTGGACATCGTTACGCATTTGGTACTCACCATTTACATATTGTTAGGAATTAGACTCGAAGAAAGTAAACTAGTGAAAGAATTTGGTTTCGCATACACCCAGTATCAAAAGGAGGTACCGGCATTGATTCCATTCACCAAAAAGCGGATTAAGCACTGATTTGGGGAGGCACTCCATATTTCCATCGTTGTGCCAAGAGAACAAGACAAGACTATATTCAGCATAAATAATGACGTAGATTGAACTGGGACAATTTCTCAAAGAAACTCGTAACGGCTTGCTCACGATTGTTAAACGTATGATCAACGAGGATTGCCGTGGCTTCTGATGAAAGGTGCTTAAAATGAAATCTTGCAAACTAAAAAACGAACAGATACTAATCATTAGAGAGGCTAGGAAAGAAGATGCTTCGGCATATGTAGATTATTTGCTTCAAATTGGTACTGAGACCGATTTTCTTACGTTTGGCGCAGGGGAAATGATTACATCACAACATGAACAAGAATTAATGATTGAGAGTAGCGCCGAAGCGGATAACCGACTTTTACTCTTGGCATTGGTAGACAATAAGATTGTTGGTGGCGTAAAC
>JAJYAS010000922.1 GCA_021779415.1 Bacillota bacterium | reverse complement strand
TTTACAGTAGAAAGCACAAAACTTACATTGACAGGAACAGACGTTAGTATAATTAATATTTCTGTCAATAACAAAGGTAATCACTTTTTCCGGATGCATTTGCCCTCGAACGGTATCCGCAGCTTGCCCTAAGGAAAGAAGATCGGCATCTTGTAATAGTTTAACCCCATCAGCGACGGATAACCGTTCGCCAGCTAAACGTTTCTCAATGATTCTTAAGGTCTCAGCTTGCACATACTTCTCCCCCTTCCGTCCTAGTTGGTTTTAAGAACACGATACAGATTATCTCGTTCCACCGCATCTCGTCCAGCCTTTTGAATGAGGTGAATCAAAGCTCGTTTAGTCATAACTTGACTTGTTTCGGCCCCTGCTGGGTTAATAATTTTCTGTTCCACTACGGTACCATCTAAATCATCCACCCCAAACGCCAGAGAAACTTGGGCCAGTTTGGGGCCGAGCATGAGCCAAAACCCCTTAATATGATCGAAATTGTCCAGAAGAATCCTAGAAATAGCCAACATTTTTAAGTCTTCAAAACCCGTAGTAGTTCCAACACCCATGGTTCCTTCTAATTTCGTATTTTCAGAGTAAAAGGGAAGAGGAATGAAAGTTAGAAACCCACCTGTCCGATCCTGTTGTTCGCGCAGTTGTAATAACTGGTTAATCCGTTCCTCTGCGGTTTCATTGTGGCCGTAGCGCATCATGGCATTAGTGTTATTACCAAGATCGCTATAAACATCGGCATAATTAATAGGATGATTGACAATAAAATAGGTTTGATTACCGTTTTTTCGTTCGCGTACGAGGTTAGCCATATAGCCAATCGTTAAGATATCTTGGCTATTCATCATACGAATGCCAGCTTTAAAATCTAATCGTTCGCCTTTTTTTACTTTTTCTAGCAAGTCGTAGAGTTCACTTTGCTCAAACAACGAGTGCATAGCGTTCCCTCCTTTCATTATCGCCAAAAGATTAGATCCATGATTGAGAATACAAACATCAATACGCTTAAGTATCCATTAAGGTCGAAAAAAGCGACCCCAATCTTCGAGAGATCATCCGCCTTGACAATTCGATGCTGCCGGAAAAGCAAGATAATAGCAATCCCTACACCTACATAATAAAACCAACCCATGGACATAACCACTCCGACCGCAATAAAAAAGAGTGGCGCAAGCATATGCAAAAATGACGAAATTTCCAAACCCCTCTGCACCCCGAAAACTGCAGGAATTGAGTGCAACTGTTCTTTACGGTCAAACTCTACATCTTGGCAGGCATAAACAACGTCAAAACCCGCAACCCAGGCCATGACCCCGAGCCCCAAAAGAACAGGTGTCAAAGCCCAATGACCAGTAACCCCAATCCATGCTCCCGCAGGGGCTAAGCCAAGAGAAATTCCCAAAACCAGATGGCATGCCCAAGTGAACCGTTTTGTATAAGGATATAAAACAAGGAAGAAAACAGCGATCGGCATTAAGATCAAAGCTAATAAATTGAGTTTATACGCAGAATAGCCTAGCAGTAGAAAAGAAAGCACGGTATAAAGGTAGACTTCTTTTACCCTCAGTTGTCCTGCTGGCAGTGCCCTCTGCGACGTCCGTGGGTTACGAGCATCTATATGTCTGTCAATCAGACGATTTAAGGACATCGCTGCAGTTCTAGCTCCTATCATAGCCAGGGTAATCCAAAGTAATTTGGCAAAAGAGGGCATACCCCCCGCTGCCAAAAAGGCACCCAGATAGGCAAAGGGCAGTGCAAATAGTGTATGTTCAATTTTAATCATTTCGAAGAAAACTCTAAGCTTGTACATAATCCACTCCGTCCATCACGATTCTGCCCCCATGGGATTGTATTCTATACTTAGCTGTAGCTCAAGGTAAGAATACACTTCACTAAGAGGCTGTAATTGAAGCTGTGACCCCTCTGAAATTTCACTCAAGATTTCTTTTGCCCGTTGAAGGATCGATTGCACCTCGGCATTTCCCAGACGTTCCTTCCAAGCCCCCCATGCTAATCCCAATTCTCGGCCAAAGGCTTCAATCTGTCGTTGCAAAGGAAGTGAAACACCCGCAAGTTCTGCACTTAAACGAGCCGATAATTCTGTTAACGACGCGCTCTCCATCTCAATAATTTCAAGCAGTTCATCTCTATTGAGTTTCTTACCCCGAGAAAGCCAACGAGAAATCCCCCCCTCACTCATCGTTTTCATGACTTGAGCCAAGGGGTCTAGAAATGGCAGTAGTTTTTCACGACAGAGGTCTAAAAAAAACTTTCCATATAACAAATCCCCGACAAGCACTGGAAATTGTCGAAGCTCTTCCGCGATATCGCTGTCATCCTTCATTAATCTATGAACCTGATTGGCCATAAATATAAACTGAATGATGCTAGCCAAAGCTTCAGACTTCCGCCCATGATTTCCACAAGCTCGACTTACTGCTAAGACAATCGCTGGGTTAACCGTACGATCAAGTTCATCCATATCCAGCTGAACCAATTCTTCAAAACCAGCT
>JAJYAS010000921.1 GCA_021779415.1 Bacillota bacterium | reverse complement strand
GGGTCAAGATCATTGAGTGCTTTGGCGATATGGATCAGCGTTTCAGAGGTGTCATGAATCCCGTAGAACGACCCTTCTATAAAGGGAATACCATAGCAGATTTCCATTTTCCTGACTAGGTTGGTCAAACTTTTAGAACAGATCAGCACATTAAGGCTGGCCCTGTGAGCTGAACGTAAGTCATCGAATTTGGCATCCCCGGTAATCGCCGTTTGAAGTGTGATCCCTAAATTCTTCAAATCAGGTATAACCCCCCAAAGGTCCCCGGCGATGTTATACTCCCCGATTAGGTTTATGGAAAGGGGTATCTTCTCATCTGGCCCATCCCCTGTACCGATAACCCGTTCAAATAAAACTTCCCCCGCAATCCGATTGCCAATATTTTTGTCCCCTAAAAAACCTGGGCAATTAACGGCAATCACCGGGATAGTCAGTTCCGCTTCCGCTTCTCGGCAAACCTTGTCGACGTCATCTCCTATTAGCGAAGAAACACAGGTTGCGTAGACAAAGATGGCTTTGGGCTCATGTCTTGCCGCGATTTCCAAGATCGACTCTTTCAGCTTAATCTCTCCGCCGTAGATTACATCATTTTCCATAATATCTGTCGTCAGTCCCCGTCGGTAAAGTTGGGAACCGGAGGAGCGAGCTCCTCGGTTATCCCAAGAGTTTCCGGCACAGGCAATCGGTCCATGAACAAGGTGAGCAACATCCGTAATAGGCATGAGCACAACTCGTGCCCCGTCATAAGCGCAACTTCTCTCTGCGCCTTCGCCGGGCAGGGCCTTCATGCATAATTTAGGAGCACCGGCATCCGACATGCATTGTTTATCTTTGAGATCCAATTTTGTAAGATTGGTAAACACAAAGACCCCTCCCTTCCTTTAACGCATCATTTCAAAGTATGGGTCTGTAGAAGTCCTGTCTTTCTCCTCCAAAAACGTATTCACGATCATAGTTATCATATTAATAACTCCGGAATACCCAACGATGGGATAACGATGGAGATTTACCCGATCCGTGATGGGAAAGCCTATTCTGACCAGCGGAATATTGGCGTCACGTGCAGCCCATTTACCATGTGAGTCACCGATTAACATATCTACCGGTTCCGTAACCAGCAGGGATCTGAGGTGCCATAGATCTTTGCCGGCATAAAGTGTGGCCGTTTGACCATAAGGACTTGACGCCAGCATACTTTCCATGGCCTTCTTAAATAATGGGGTGGAATTTGTGCAAACGATGTGGACCGGTTCTCCTCCCATTTCAAGCAAAAATGAAACGACTCCTATCAGAACATCCGGATCACCAAACAATGCAAATTTCTTGCCATGAATATATTGATGGGAATCCGTCATGGCATCGATGGAACGTCCCCGTTCAATGGTAATTTCCTCTGGTACTTCTTTCCCAGTGAATTTAGCAACGGCTTCGATGAATTTGTCCGTCTTCTCTACCCCGATGGGCATAGAAATCACTTCGACCGGAACTTCCATACCAGCCAAATATTTACGGGTTGTCGGAGTAGAGTAAGTCTGAGCGAATAAGAAACTTGCAGCGTTTAAAGCATCATTCATTTCAGTAATCGGTGTCCCACCAGGGTACAATTCGTAGGTACCCAAATTAGGAGCATCCAAAACATCACTCTGGTCAGGTAAAAGAGTATAAGGCGCATCCATCACTTTAAGAAGTCGTTTATACTCACGAAGATTGGCGGTATAAGTGTCAAAACCAGGGACAACATAAAGCCGGTTGTTGATTTTATCCTCCTGTCTAGGCGTGGCTAAACACTCGATGAGACCTTTGAGCATAGTGTCATACCCGGTTATATGCGACCCCTTAAAGCTCGGGGTGTTAGCCAAGGCTACGGGAAGATCTTTGGGAATCGCCTCTTGTTCTTTGGCATTGCCTAAATAAGCATTGATATCGTCCCCAATAACTTCAGCCATACAGCTCGTGAACATAGCGATCACTTTAGGACTGTAAAGTGCATTAGCATTCTTCAAACCTTCAATAAGATTAGACTGTCCGCCAAATACCGCAGAATCCTCGGTCATAGAATCAGATACTGCTGCGACAGGTTCCCTGTAATGGCGGGACAGGGTACTGCGAAAATAGGCGGCGCAGCCTTGTGAACCATGAACAAACGGGAGGCTTGCTTCGATTCCTAAGGCACAAAGCAAGGCGCCAAGGGGTTGGCAAGCTTTGGCCGGATTGATGACCAGCTTTTCACGGGCAAAATTCTTTTCTCGGTATTCTTGAGTATTCAGCCATTCTTTTGTTACCTTAGTACAAGTTTCCATTGTGTGACATCCTTTCTGCCCGATTTATTTCGTCCAAGGAGCTTTGATTGATTTCCAGGTAGGGCTGTTAATGGCCATATCCATATCCCGAGCAAAGATAGGGAATCCTTCGTATCCGTGATACGGACCTGAATAATCCCAGGAATGCATTTGACGGAAGGGAAGACCCATTTTCTCAAAGACATACTTTTCTTTGATTCCTGATCCAACTAAGTC
>JAJYAS010000920.1 GCA_021779415.1 Bacillota bacterium | reverse complement strand
CATTAATAGGTATGGTGTCGGCGCAGGAGCGGTAAGAACCATTAATGGCACGCTGGAACTCCATGTCAAATTAGAACAAAAACTAGCTGCCTTTAAGCATACCGAAGCGGCTATTGCCTTCCAATCCGGTTTCAATTGTAATATGGGCGCTATTTCTGCGGTCATGGATAAGAACGACGCGATCCTGTCAGATGAATTAAACCATGCCTCGATTATTGATGGGTGCCGTTTATCGAGAGCCAAAGTCATTGCCTATAAACATTCTGATATCGCTGATTTGCGAGCAAAAGCATTGCAGGCTATTGAATCGGGCTTATACAAGAAAATCATGGTGATTACTGATGGGGTTTTCTCCATGGACGGTGATATCGCTAAACTCCCTGAAATTGTTGAAGTAGCCAAAGAACTTAATTTAATTACTTACGTCGATGATGCTCATGGTTCAGGAGTGCTTGGCGAAGGGGTAGGAACGGTTAAACATTTTGGTTTATCCGACAAAATTGATTTCCAGATTGGTACTCTGTCCAAAGCACTGGGTGTTATTGGCGGCTATGTGGCTGGCAAAAAAGATTTAATTGATTGGCTGAAAGTGAGAAGCAGACCATTCCTTTTCTCCACGGCCTTGACTCCAGGGGATGTCGCTGCTTGTATTACCGCTATTGATATCTTATCGAATAGCAAGGAATTGCAAAATCAGCTGTGGGAAAACGGAAACTACCTGAAAGAAGGGCTAAAAGCCCTAGGCTTTAATATTGGAGCAAGTCAAACCCCAATCACCCCTTGTATTATCGGGGACGAAAATCAAACCCAGGAATTTAGCAGAAAGCTCTATGAAAATGGAGTCTATGCTAAAGCAATCATCTTTCCTACTGTCCCCAAAGGAACGGGCAGAGTTAGAAATATGCCGACGGCTGCCCATACCAGAGAAATGTTGGATCAAGCTTTAGAGATCTACAAAAAAGTAGGACTGGAAATGAAGATTTTGTAAAAGGCGTTCCATAGCCTATTACTAGAATGAGCGGGGGTAGTTTATATGAAAAAAATATTAGTTACCGGAGCCTTGGGGCAAATTGGTTCAGAGCTTGTACCGAAATTACGCGACGTGTATGGAATTGACAATGTCATTGCGACCGATATTAAACAGGAAAAACAGGTTTGGCTAAACCAGTCCGGCCCTTATGAAACACTTGATGTAACCAATGCTCAAGCTATGTTTGATATCGCAAAAAAGTATCACGTCGACACCGTTATTCATTTGGCGGCTCTGTTGTCTGCTACTGCGGAAGCAAAACCTCTTTTTGCTTGGAACTTAAATATGGGTGGGCTGGTCAATGCTCTCGAAACGGCCAGAGAACTCCAGTGTCAATTTTTTACGCCTAGTTCGATTGGTGCTTTCGGTCCATCAACGCCCAAAGATAATACCCCACAAGTTACGATCCAGAGACCGACAACCATGTATGGTGTCAACAAAGTGTCTGGTGAACTCCTGTGTGATTATTTCAACCTCAAATTTGGCTTAGACACCAGAGGAGTCCGCTTCCCAGGCCTGATTTCCTATGTCGCCCCACCTGGGGGCGGAACAACCGATTACGCTGTCGAAATATTTTATGAAGCTCTGCGAAAAGGTCAATACACCTCTTATATCGCACAAGGGACCTATATGGATATGATGTATATGCCTGACGCTTTAAATGCAATTATTCAATTAATGGAGGCCGATCCTGCTAAGCTTTTCCATAGAAATGCTTATAACGTCACTGCAATTAGCGCTCAGCCGGAAGATTTTGCTGCGGAGATCAAAAAGCATATACCGCATTTCAAAATGAATTATAAAGTTGATCCAGTCCGACAAGCTATTGCAGATAGTTGGCCGAATTCCATTGACCCGAGCGCAGCTATTAACGAATGGGGTTTTTCAAAAAACTACACTTTAGAAAAATTGACTTCAGACATGCTGGAGAAGCTTCAACAAAAGCTAAGACAGAATGCCGGCTAACGAAAGCTATCATTATTAATAAATAGCAACTAAATCACAATCATTGCTTTTACACCTCTTGGAGTCCTCTATCACAGTTTATAGTCTGCGATAGAGGACTTTCTCTTTGAAAAAAGACCTCAACAGGCTTAAAGCCAATTGAGGTCACAACGATTAATCGCTTGAATCAAAACTATTGTTTACCCGCCCGCCATTAGGTGTATGGCTTTTACTGTGTCTCCATCTTCGATCATCGTTGAAGCATAATCCTCGGGGGAAATAATCTGGTCATTGACATAGACAATAATACGCGGATAGGTGAACGTTTTAAGTTTTAAAAGTTCTTGTACCGTAAGCCCTTCCTGCCATTCACATTCCCTGTTGTTTAGCTTAATCAAGTCATCACCTATATTCTTTTTCAACGACTTCAAGGAGTTCCGGTAAATCCATCTCTAAGTCCCGAAGTTTTTCGACGGTGGGCACGCCATCCATGGTCCAGCCCCTGCGTTTGTAGACTGCATCGGTGAGCTTTTCGTACTGA
>JAJYAS010000919.1 GCA_021779415.1 Bacillota bacterium | reverse complement strand
CAGGCCGTTATCGCAACTTAAAAGAAAGGTCCAAAGCTCTTTTTCCTTCTGATTGCCTTCCTTTGTGTTGGAAATTCTTAAGAATACGGTGCATATTATCATCATCATCGCTAAATAGCTGAGCATATAGCTGGACAGCTTTTTGCTGGGTATGCTCCCAGGGAGCCGGTGACAGCCGATCATGATGCGAGTTACCAGGAGTTGCTGGTCAATTCTTCTAACCATAACACTTTCGTTGACAGATTGGTCTTCCCGCCCGATAAAATAATGGTAAAGATCCACATCCAGATAGTATATAGTTTTCACAAAGGGTAGTGGCTGGTAAGCAAAAATATTGTCTACATAAAAGGTATGCTTTGGCAATTTAAGGCCACATTCGTGCAGCAGTTGTGTTCTGTAAATCAACGAGTGCATCAGAAGATATTTCCAGGGAGGAAACCTCCTCATGTCATCCCAACCGAACATCTGATTGCGGGGAAACACATTGCTGTAATTAATGACGTGCCTGGTCCCTTCCAGCAACTTTTCATAGATATAGTTGCTGACCATCATATCGGGAGCAGAGTTGCCATCCACTAATGTTTTAAGGGTTTGCAGCACCTTAATTATACCGGGGCCATCGAGCCAGTCGTCTGAATCGACCACTTTAAAATAAAGACCGGAAGCGTTTTTTAGGCCGGTATTGACCGCTTCGCCATGTCCTCCGTTTTCTTGATGGATCACCCGTACTATATCAGGGTATAGCGCAGCATATTCATCGGCAATTTTCCCGGTGTCGTCGGTAGAGCCGTCATTGACAATGATAACTTCGGCATCCTTTCCACAGGTAATAAGTGAATCGATGCAGCGTTCCATATAAGCCCCTGAATTGTAGCACGGTACAGTAAATGTAATTATTCTCAAACTGTGCGCTCCTTTGCAACTAAGTTGTCGGCAAGCTCCAAGGCCTTCTTTACTATGGCGTCCATATTGTAGTATTTGTACTCCGCAAGCCTTCCCAGTAAGTGAAGTTGGGGGAATTCGTCGGTAAGCTTCCGGTATCGCTCATAAAGGGTAAGATTTTCAGGATTTTGGATTGGGTAATAGGGGGTCTCGCTGTCGGCGCCCGTATAGGCTCGTGGATATTCTTTGACGATGGTAGTTCGTCCGTCCAGAGCCTGTCCAGTCAGGTGTTTAAATTCAGTGATGCGGGTATATTCGCGGTCAACAGGATAATTCACAGTCCCCTTGGGCTGGTACCAGGTGATATTGTGGGTTTCAAAGACAAAATCCAAAGTCCGGTACGGTAGGCGCCCGTACCGGCAGTCAAACAGTTCGTCTGCCGGTCCAGAGTATATTACGGTGCCCTTGAACGGGGAACCGTCAAAAAGCACTTCTCCGGCTTCCAACCGGAGCAGCCTGCGAGCATCGGAATTAAGCCGGAGCTCTATATTAGGGTGATTTAACAGGTGCTCGAACAGTGAAGTATAACCCTTGGCAGGGATACCCTGATAAATGTCCTGAAAGTAGCGGTTATCATAGGAGATATAGACAGGGACGCGTGCTGTAACCAAAGCATCGATTTCGTCGGGAGCCAGTCCCCATTGCTTTTGCGTGTAATATAAAAAGATGTTGTTATAAATGAAATCCGCAATTTCCGCAAGTTCTGTATCAGGCTGTCGGCGGAGATCCAATATGGGTACCTTGCTTCCCGGGCCATAGAGGGCGATCAGTTTTTGCTCTATACGCGCTGCTTTGCAAGGCTCAAAGGCCAAATGGAGCGAATTAAGATTAAAAGGAATGGGCATTAGCTGTCCGTGGATATCGCCCACGACCTCGTGGGAGTAATTCCGCCATTGTGTGAAGCGGGAGAAATAATCGAACACCCTTTGGCTGTCCGTATGAAAGATATGGGGGCCAAATTGATGGACGAAAATTCCGCTCTCATTCAGAAGATCATAAGCATTCCCGCCTATGTGGTTGCGCCTTTCAAGGATCAGTACTCTTTTACCTGCCCGTTCCGCCAGTTCACGCGCTATAACCGTACCTGCCATGCCGCAGCCAATAACAAGACAATCATACATGTCTTTTTCTTTCATGTTTTGTACCTACATTCAAAATTTTATCAAACTTAATATTTGTTTGTTGTTATATTCACATTTTACTATGGAGTGAAATTATTGCAACTCTAAACTTAAGGCACATTCAAGAAGATATCAAAGTCTTCTTTCATATGCCTTAAGGGATTGTGTTTGATGTTAGGCGTGATAATTAAAAAAGTTAAGCTTTAGGCTGAATTTGTTCAGTACTGCGGTCATTCAACATTTTAATAACGACACTACTTAGCGCTTGTTCTTTGGGATCTAGAGAACCCTTACCATAGGAACTACCACGCTCGTCAAAATCGTGGCCTTTGGCTTCACGGGTTTCTTTTCTACTCTCATTATTTTGACCTCTATGATTTCCTTGATCTGCTGGGTTTGATGACTTGATAGTTTGATTTTGACTATCCGTTAGGATTGAGTATTGCATTGGAGTA